>DASYEA010000588.1:0-4434 GCA_036499265.1 Schlesneria sp.
GGTTTATCACTCTTTGAACTTGTTTAAGTTCTGTTATCAAAATATTTTATGTCGTTTGGCGCCTTGGAAGCTGCGGCTCAGGGCAAATATTCATAAGTAGAACGCCATCTCGCGATTTGCAGGCTGCGAAGGGATAGGACGATGTGCCGCAGGCCAGTTGCCTTGAATTCATCAACTGGAGATCGATCAAATTGCAATGATCCGAAAATGTGGCTGACGGTCCACATTATTAGGTCATGCGTATTAAACCATGTTGCGTTAGAATCGCCGTGCATGTCGAAGATCGCTCCTCTCTGCTAGGGCCGCAGTAGATGTTGAACCGAACTTTGTTGGCAGGGGCGTTGATCTGCCTTGTGGTGACAACGTCAATAGACGCCTGGGCTGAAGATTCACCCCAGGCACGCCGGACCTTTGACGCTCGCGACACAATCGCTCCACAACCCGATGATTCGGCCGACGCAAGAGTCTGCATAGACCATCTCGTCTGGAAGCCGGGCGATTTTAAAGTCATCCTTGAGCCGGCTATTGATTCCGAGATTGATGGCTATATCCGATTCCCGTCACCGAAGCCGAATGGCATTGCCCAGAATGATCTGGTCGCGCTGGAGTGGTATGCGGCTAAGGATGATCAAGGTCGCATGATCGACGCGCCTGCTGTGGTCGTCGTGCATGAATCGGGATCGGGAATGGATGTTGGCCGTTTATTCGCGAAGGCTTTTCACGCCAAGAATCTGCACGCATTCATGATTCAATTGCCCTTCTACGGTCTGCGTCGCCCCGCGGGATTCCGGCCGGACGGTCGGCACGTGGAAGCGACGATGATTCAAGGAATTGCTGACGTGCGGCGGGCTCGAGACGCCGTGGCTATGATTCCACATGTCGTTCGCACAAATATCGCACTGCAGGGGACTAGCCTGGGTGGGTTTGTCGCCGCGACAACCGCGGGACTGGATCGTGGCTATCAATCGGTTCACATCATGGTGGCAGGTGGCGATCTTCATAATCTGGTCGTTAATGGCCAACGCGAAGCAGGCAAGCTGCGAGAGATGCTGGCCACGGCCGGTTATACCGGCGACAAGCTTCGCGATCTGTTCAATCAGGTCGAGCCACTTCGGTTGGCCCACCGTCTCGATCCGGCGACGACTTGGATGTACTCCGCAACTCGAGACCAGGTCGTGCCGCCGATCCATGCGTTCAAGCTGGCTCAGGCCGCCGGGCTCGCCGAGGACCATCATATTCAACTTTTGGCCGACCATTACACCGGCATCATTTATATGCCGATTGTCGTGGATGCGATGTCGAAAAAGATCCTTGGCGAGTCACCCTGACGAGCACCTCTTGCGTGTCCAACGCGACCCTTCGCAACTTGAGAAGATCACGGCAACCTAAAGAGCTTCTATGTCCGTCTCGACTCGCCAGTTTGAGTATGGTTCCAAACGAGATGATCCCATGAATTCCGGCTGTCCGTCCGACGAAGTTCTGCGAGGGATCCTGCAGAACAGTGATCAGGAAACTCGTTCCACCGAGTGGCTGTCGCACATGATGACATGCCGCGATTGCCAGGACCGGATTTCCAATTGGCGGCAACAGTCTCAATTCGAAGCTCTGATTCAGTCTGCTGCCGACTATGAGATTTCATACAAGATGCCGCCCGAAAACGGTGAAATCTCACCGGTCCGCGATGTCACTCCCGGTGAGCCGGACGGTGTCACCAACAACTACCAGGACCCTCCTTTGCGCAGAATCGGCAACTACGAGTTGCTGGCGTTGATCGGGACCGGCGGCAGTGGCAATGTGTTTAGAGCTCGGCACATTCATCTCGGTCGTGATGCCGCCGTGAAGTTGTTGCTTCCCCAGTATTCGGGAAGTCGAGTGGCTCGACTGCGTTTCTTTGGTGAAATGAAATCGATCGGAAGGCTGGATCATCCCTACATCGTTCATGCGGATGACGCCGGGGAATACGAACAGACGCTGTACCTGGCGATGGAACTGGTTGTCGGCGAAAATGTGGATTCATTTGCCCGGCGACTTGGGCCGTTGCCGGTGCCGGACGCCTGCGAAATTATCCGGCAGGCTTCGATTGGACTCCAGCATATTCATGAGAACGGTCTGGTTCACCGCGATCTGAAGCCGTCGAATCTTCTATTGTCGAAAAATGGTGTGAAAATCACCGATCTCGGCTTGGCATTGCTGATTCGTGAGGTCAAAAACGATCACCGGCTCACCGGAACAGAGACGGTCCTAGGGACAACGGACTATATGGCTCCCGAGCAAGCGGAGGGCTCTCACGAGGTCGATATTCGCGCGGACTTATACAGTCTTGGCTGCACCTTGTATCGCCTGCTGGCAGGTCGACCTCCTTTTAGTGGGGCCGCTTATGATACGGCTCTTAAGAAAATGGTCGCCCACGCCTCCCATCCGATTCCCAATATTCAACAATGGAGAGTTGATGTCTCGCTGGAGTTGGCGGCAATCATTCAACGATTGATGTCGAAGGATCGCAATAATCGCTATGCCACCCCGATCGAACTCGCGCACAAACTGGAACCGTTTTGCGGAGATCTGGACCTCGTGAAATTGGGGATCACCGCGCCAATCCAGCCGCATCTCCCTCGCAGCGCGACGTTCAAAGAGAAAACAGACCCTGTAAAGGACTCCGCGACTCAGATTATCCCTTCGGACGATCCCGCAGTCCCGCGGTATATCATTCAGCACCGCTGGGTCATGATTGGCATCATCGGGCTGGTGGCGTTGATCTTGATGCTGTCCGTTCGCGAGTTTACGAGGGAACCGGCGATCGAGCGGGACCCACTTGTGCTCCAAGTTGCCCAAGGCCCCGAGCACGCGAAAGAAGATGCCATCGCCAATAACGCACCGAATCCGGCACCGGCCCCTCCACCCGTACAGCCGATTGGAGTTGTGGAAACGCGCTGGCGAAGCAAATTTGGTAACGACATGAAGGTGCTGAGATGGCCAGGATGGCGACCGGACGGTGCCGAAGTGCGATTCAGTGACGAGCTACAAGGGCTCAGTATTCAAACCGATAACATCCTGCGGTTATTTCAGTTGGGAGTTCTAGGTGAAGACGAAGTTGTTACTCTTTCAGTCAAAGTAAAATCTTTGGGCCGCGATAGCAACTTTGGGATCTTTACCGGTTTCAAGATTGAAGATAAAGATCGGCCCCAATTGGCTTGGTTTCATCAAGCCAATGTCCTTCTTCCGAATTCTGGCCGTGACTATCTCAGTGTTTACCGGCTGCGGGGATTCACAACGGCCGAAAACGGTGCCAGAGCGGGCACTACCGCTACGGATCCGTATACACGGTCGGTTTCGCCCGATCTTAATCAAATTGATCTGAAAGTGGTGTTGAGGCCAAATGCTGTTCCGATTATATATGTCGACTCTAAAGAATGCATATTCAGGGAGCGGATGTTTAAAGATCCACCATTTACTGGTCCCTTCGGAATATGCGTGCAAACTGGAACGTTGTTGTTCCAAGACCCTCAGATTACTCGGAGTTCGAAGTAGATGCCTGCTACAGCGGTTTGTATCGGAGACGGTTCATTTGTCCTGGGGATGACCGGCCTGTCAGGCACGGGCAATCTTTGGGGGAAGTACTACATGGGGGTGACAGACCCTGTTACTTCCCCAGCCCCAAATCCGTTCCAATCCGAGGGTAGTGTGGCCTGGAGCCAAACCACCTACAACAGTTCCACCAACCTCAGCCTGACCGTCTGGCCACCGGCCGGATACGGAGTCAGTCTTGTGGTCTGGGTTGTGGCTGATCCATCAGCTTCGTTCGCCCCGGATTCCAGCGGATTCACCCCCGCTTGTTCCTCTTCTTCCAGTTCGTCGTCGTCTTCATCAAGTTCGCTTTCATCAAGTTCCGTCTCGAGTGCCAGCTCCGTCTTTTCATCCAGCTCGAGTGCGGTATCAAGTTCCAGCCTATCGTCTTTATCGAGCGTCTCATCTGCATCAAGCGATTCGTCAGCTTCGAGCCTGTCGTCGCATGGCTCGGTTTGATTTCGCTTTCGGTGAATCGGCAACGCATAGTCGGCGCGCGGCTATGCGGTACTGCCAAGAAGTTGCTGGTTGTTATTTCGGGTAGTCGCGCCACAGCCATCGCAAGGAATCGGGGAGTAACATCCCGCCGTGTTTGCCGCTATGGCCGCCGTCGCCGAATTCGAACTGGTAGTCGTAGCCTTTAAACTTCAGCGACGATGCCATCTGCTGGTTCGCGAGCGGCCAGTGACCATGCAAGTTGTCCAGATCATTCGATCCATCCTGCAGGAACACGCGCAGCGGTTTCTGGGGCGTCTTTCGGATGATGGCGGGATAGATATGCCCGCCGCGAATGTTTGTGAAGCTGCCGATATGGCTGAGCACTTTTCGAAACGCGTCGGGCCGCTCCCAGGCGACGGTCCAGGCGCAGAT
>DASYEA010000589.1:0-7771 GCA_036499265.1 Schlesneria sp.
GGAATCTTGGGAGCGTTTGGAATGGGATCCTTGACCGCTGGTGCCTTTGGAGCAGCAGGGGCTTCAGTCCGTGGTGCCGGATTCGGATTTGGTGCAGTCTTAGGAACTGGGTTTGGATTCGGAGCCGTCTTTGGAGCTGGCGAATTCTTATCCGAATCACTCTTCGGAGCTGGCTTGTCGCTCTTGTCCTTGTTGTCCGAGTCATTCTTCTTGTCGGTATCGTTCTTCCTGTCCGTGCGATCTGCCTTCTTCGAATCTTTCACATCGTCATCGTTGATTGCTGGCTTGGCGGCTTTGACATTGGTTGATCGACCATTGCCATTCACTCGCTGATTATTGATATGGCTGGCGTAGTAGTTGTTAACGCGGGGTGCCCATTGAGAATACCCAACCGAACGCCACTGGCTGGCCGAGTAGAACGGGGCTTGAATCCAGACGGATTGAGGCAGCGACAGCACCGTGTACTGCAACGCATTGCCCTGGCCGTAGTAAGGCTGGAATACCTGCCAGGGCATGACATACAGCGAGTCCTTTTCCTTGGCGTCGTTCATCGCGACGACGGCGTACAGGACTTCGCGGGATTCGCCGTTGATCACCAAATCCTTGATATGGCCCACTTCGGTGCCATCGTCATTTTTGACCGGCATATTCATGATGTCCGACGCGCGATACACAGCGCTGTCGGGGTTATTCGCATCGGTCCGGGCGGGCACAGCGCCCTTTGCTTCGTCCTCTGCACGCAGCGGTTGGACCGCGAAGCTGGCCATCAAAGTTGCGATCACAGAAGCAGACACAAGAAAGCGTTTCATTCGACTCCCCTTACGTTCGAGCATTTTCGAGGCGGCAAACTGCCGCGAGCGCGATCCCCAGAGTGCGACCGGAAACGCAAAAGCTGTTCCATGATTGACATCACGCTCACGTGGAAGTCCGCGAAACGCGCGAATGCAACGCTGACGACCTTTCCAGGAGAACGAAATTCCCGCTCGTATGGAGCAGGATCGGACCAGCCAGCACGAAAACGGGCATTGGAGTCGCTTGTGCTAATCGCCGTCACGATCGCTCAACAACCACGCTGGCAGATACAGACTCATATTTCCGTTATGACTGCGATCGATCAGAAGACGACATTGAAATGGTCCAGCCACAAATGGTCACAACGAAGTCACAACGACAGTGCCGACAAAGTCGCAATACGCCGCTCGCCCACTACAATGGCGACCACAACTCCCCCAAGATGCCCAAGCCATTTCTTTCGCACGCGGAGCGTTCTATGTCTGATTTAAGTTGCTGGCGATCCACAGTGGGTTTATTGGCGATCGCAGTTTCAGTATTGCAGGCAAGCGCGAAAGCTCAGGATGTGCATGTCACGATCCACGCCGACCGCGTCGTACATCCGATCTCACCGTATCTGGCAGGGGCCTGCCTGGAAGATGTGAACCACGAAGTTTACGGCGGGATCTATAGCCAGATGCTGTTCGGCGAGAGCTTTCAGGAACCGGCATTCACACCATCTCCCACTGGGTTTCGAGTCCTCGGCGGCCAATGGGCGATTCGTGACGGCGAACTCCTTGCGACGGGAATTCCGGGTGACAAGGTAGTCAGTGAAACCCCGCCCTTCACCAATGGTGAGGTTCATGTTGAGGTCTTCATCGCGGATCGCCAGACAACCAACGCCGGTTTGATCGTGCGAGTCGGCAAGGCGACTGCCGGCATGGACACGTTCGATGGTTACGAAGTCTCACTCAACGCGGCTGCTCAACACGTGCTGCTCGGTCGCCATCGACACAATTGGGAACGCATCCGCGATACTCCGTGCGAGATCCCGATCGGCCAGTGGGTACCATTGGCCGTCAAATTGAATGACCGCACTATCGAGATCTCAGTCAATGGTAAGAGCGTTCTGAAATACGAAGATGACGACAAGGCGCTGCTGTCGGGAACGGTCGGCCTGCGTCAGTTCCAGAAGGAAGCGAAGTACCGCAAGCTGTGGATCAAGACTGGTGATGAAACGCGACAACTGGAATTCACAGCACCTGCCGAGCCAACGCCAGAAGTAAGTGGCATGTGGCGCGCGATTCAGACTGGCTCCGCGAAAGGCAAGTTCGCACTCGAACAGAAAAAGCCGTTTGTCGGCAGACAATCGCAAGGGATGACGTTTGTAGAGGGTCAAGGGGACGTTGGTATCGAGAATCAGGGCCTGAACCGCTGGGGCGTGCACTTTGTCGAAGGACGTCCCTACGAGGGAACGCTGTGGGCCAAGACAGAGAAACCGGTTGATCTGGTGGTGATGCTGCAAAGCCGCGATGGCTCGCAGACACATGCGGAGACTAAGGTCACTGTGAAACCGGGCGAGTGGCAGCGACTTCGTTTTGAGCTGACGCCGAAGGCCCCTGTCGAACGAGGCCGCTTTGCGATCTCATTGAAACAGCCTGGATCGGTCGAGTTGGGTTATGCCTTCCTGCAACCGGGAGCATGGGGTCGGTACAAGGGACTGCCGGTCCGTCGCGATGTGGTTAAGGGTCTGATCGATCAAGGAATTCGAGTGCTGCGATATGGGGGCAGCATGGTGAATCATCCCGAGTACCGTTGGAAGAAGATGGTCGGCCCACACGATCGTCGGCCTCCGCACAATAATACGTGGTATCCGTATTCAACCAATGGTTGGGGAATCATCGAATTCCTGGACCTGTGTGATGCGCTGGAGGTGCCCGGCACGCCAACGATTAATATGGACGAGTCTCCCGAAGACATGGCGGACTTCATCGACTACGTGAATGGACCCGCGACGACCGAATGGGGCCGCAAACGTTCAGAGAGCAGTCATCCTGCACCGTACAACTTGAAGTCCATTCAGCTTGGTAATGAAGAACGAGTGGACGATGTCTATTTCGCGAAGTTTCAGAAGTTGGCCGCCGAGATCTGGAAACATGATCCGCAGATCACGATCGTTGTCGGCGACTTTGTCTATTCCGACGTGATTCGCGATCCGTTCAACTTCAAAGGGGCGGCCTCGAACATCACCACGCTGGCGGCTCATCAGAAGATTCTGCAGTTGGCGAAGAACGCCGACCGCGAAGTCTGGTTCGACCTGCATGTCGGAACAGATGGCCCTCGTCCCGATTCAACACTGGCAGCAACGCTCTCGTTCGTGGATGCATTGGAAAAGCTGGCGGATGGTGCGAAATTCAAGGTGGTGGTGTTTGAGCTGAACTCTGGCAACCACACTCAACGCCGTGCGATTGCCAACGCACTCGCCATCAACGCGATTGCGCGCGACGGACGTATTCCCATCGTCATTGCGGCCAACTGTCTGCAACCGGATGGCCAGAACGACAACGGCTGGGACCAGGGCCTGTTGTTCTTGAACCCTTCACAAGTCTGGATACAGCCTCCAGGGTACGTGATGCAAATGGTCTCGTCGAATTACCAGCCAACGCTGGTTCAGTGCGAGGCACCGGACGCCGGCGATCGACTCGATCTGCTGACCACCATCAGCGAGGACGGCAAGACGCTGGTGCTGCAAGCGATCAATCCAACCGATCGAGATGTCACCTCGCAGATCGAGGTGAAAGGATTCGCGCCCCAGCAGCACACAGCCAAGGGACTGGAGCTATCGGGATCCCTCGCTGCGAGAAATACGTCCATCCAACCGATGGCGATCGCACCACAGCAGCGCGAATGGAAACATTCCTTGGGAACGAAGGCGACCAGTTACACGTTCCCACCGCATTCGATCACGATGTTGAAAGTAGAATGAGTCAGGCAGTAACTGCTTCCTCCCTGTTCGATAGAAAGTGGCGATATTGTGACGAGTGAACACAGCGGCCCCGAGTTTGATCCACGAGTCGGCTTTGCGGCCGAGCGAACATTGCTCGCATGGATCCGCACCGGCCTGGCATTGATGGGATTCGGCTTCGTCGTCGCCCGTTTCGGCTTGTTTCTGCGCGAGATGGCGATCGCCGAACACGCCGTCTTACATCACAGCACCGGGATCTCATTCTGGGCCGGGACGGCACTGATCATGCTGGGAGTCATCGTGATCGGCAGCGCCGCCTATCAACACGTCACAATCATGCGCCGCTTCGCCAGGCAAGAAATATGGAAGCCAAAGGTGTCACTGCTTGGTCTGGCATTAACGGGAGCCCTTGTCTGCGTCGGCACGATCTTGACTGGGTATCTGGTGATTTCGCAGCCCTAACAGCGCCAATTCTCCCGTGATGGACCTCTTGTTATGATTGTTGAATAATGGAAACAGCAAATGATCCACCGACGGTCTATGTCGTCGCAGGCCCGAATGGGGCTGGCAAGACAACATTTTCGACCGAGTTCCTGCCGGACTTTGTGACATGTCGCGAATTCTTGAACGCAGACCTAATCGCTGCCGGACTGTCCCCATTCGCTCCAGAGAAGCAGAACATGCGAGCCGGTCGCTTGCTGTTAGAACGGATCAGCGAACTGGTGGCCGAGCGAGTTGATTTTGGATTCGAGACTACGCTTTCCGGGCGATGCTATTTAAAGCTTCTGAAGGGCTGTAAGGCCAATGGCTATCGAGTCATGCTTTTTTTCCTTTGGCTGCCTGCAGTAGAACTGGCCATAGTCCGGGTACAAAATCGCGTGGAACAAGGTGGACATAACATTCCGATCGAAGACATAAAGCGGCGCTACACCACCGGCATCAGGAATTTTTTCCATCTTTATGAGCCGATCTTGGATGATTGGTGGATCTACAACGCGTCGAAGCTTCCACCGCAATTGATTGCATCTCGAACTCAACTACCAACGACCCTCGAACTGCAATCGCTCTTCAGTCAAATCAAAGCACATGCAGAGGTACCCTATGGAACGAATTGATAGTCGAACGATGACCGAATTGGCAGACGCTGCGTTTCAGCAAGCAGCCAAAAAAGTCGTCGAAAAAGCGATCCAAACAAAAACTCCAGTGATTGTCTGGGAGGATGGTGCCATTAAGAAAATTGATGTCTCCGAAAGACTCATCGAAAGCAATAGCAGCATCAAAGACGTTGACATCGCTCAATAGTCGATCGCGCAATCTTCTGCACTGCGATGACATTGGCCATCAAACGAATGCGACGTTCAAAACAGTTCGCGTTGTCGTTGGCGGGGAGCTGCTGATGCATGAGCGCCAGGCCATGTTGGTAGCCCTGGCAGGTTCGGCAGGTGCCGGGTCAGTGTCTCGTGAAATGACTTGGCGAGTTCCGGAGCATGCTGGTCGTGAGGTGTGTGCATAAATACATAAGGAGTCAGACCGCGATTGATCCAACCGGCGACCTTGGGAGCCCATTCATCGATCCAGGGTTGTGCGGAGGCGACATTGTTGCGGCCGACGAATCGCAACATGGGTCGCTGGCCTGTGACCGAGTGACAGAGGGGACTATTGGGCTTGCGCTGTTGCGCTTCGGCCTCATGATGATCGCTGGGCGGGGCCGAGAAGAGTGGGCGACTATCGAACAGCGCGCGGTCGATCTGCAATCGCTGCAACAGTTCGTCCAAGGCTTGCTCGGCAGGTCCATGACTAAAGTAGTCGCGGTGCCGCACTTCGACGGCGAAGGGGAATTCTTCGGGAAGTTCGCGTAAATATACTGCGAGGGCCGGAAGCTGTGCGGCTGAGAATGTGGGCGATAACTGCAGCAGTGACGGACCAAGTCGATCGGCCAGAGCCAATCGTTCCAGAACCGAAAGGAAGTCACGCGTTTCCGCGGCGGCGTCGACCAGTTGTTTTTCGTGACTGATTGTGCGCGGGAACTTCAACGCGAATCGAAAACCGGGCAACGTCTCTTCGCACCATCGCTGGGCAGTATCGAGTGTCGGTAGACCGTAAAACGTCGTATTTCCTTCGACCGAATTAAACGCCATCGAGTACTGATGCAGAAACTCATGCCGCTTCGCACCGCGACGAAAGACGGAACCCACCCAATCGGGACAACTCCACACGGGACAGCCGAGATAGTACGGGAGCGACGGTGATTGAACTGGAAAATTCATCGTTCTCACGCAGAACTTGAAGGTTGGCGATTCGCCGAATTGTAAGCGAATGTCCAGCAAACGGCGGACCCCATTGACTTCATTCGATTGCTCCGGGCCGAGCTGAGTCGAAATATTGACAGCAGTAAATCAATGTCATAGTCTGCCATTGTCTTGGGATCCGACTGGAGAAACGCCAATGAGTAATTCGCTGAACGTGTCGCTGACCGATGAATTGCGGGCGTTTGTCGACCAAAACTCTGGCGAAGGCACACTGTACACGACACCAAGTGAGTTTGTTCGTGATGTGCTCCGCGAAAAGAAAGAACGCCTGGAAGCAGCCCAAATCCGTGACGCCATTCTGGATGGTTATCAAGACGCGCTCCATGGACGCACAGTCCCCTACCAAGGTGATTTGCGACAGCTACTGAAGAAGACATCCGATTGACTCGCAAGAAGCAATCCAAGAAGCCTGTCGTCGAGCTAACGGATCGGGCGCTTGACGATCTTCGAAAGATCGAACTCTACTCCGTACAGGAATGGGGCCGAAAGGCCGCCGAAAAATATCTGGATGATATCTCTGCTGCCTTGGATCGATTAAGTGATCATCCCGAGATTCTTCGACTTGAGCCAGACTTCTGTCCCGGGCTCTAATTCTACCGAGTGAACAAGCACTTCCTCGTCTGCGACTATCATAGCGAGACGGTCATTGTGCTCACCGTCGTTCACACCAGCATGGATCTTCCATCCCGCTTGCAGGAACTGGAACCTCGACTGATGGTCGAGTCGCATTTGTCGCAGGTCAAACTACGCCAAGCCCCCGAACAGTGAAACTGAATCACCGCGCAACGACCCTGTAACCGATCTCGCTCAGGATTGTTTGCAGGCGGCTCAATTGATCGCCTTGAATTTCCAAGGCGTCTTCTTCGATCGCGCCGCCTGCACCGCAGGAGTTCTTGAGCTTTGTCAGTAGTGCCGATAGGTCATTCGCTTCGGCTGATAGCCCGCGGATGACGGTGACCAGTTTTCCCTTCTTGCGTTTTTCAACGCTCAGTTGCGCTGTTTGCTTCTGGGGAGGAATCAGTTCCTTGGCCGCGACGATCGGTGGGCACGTACATTCCGCTTCCAGCTTGCCGCAGCGTTCGCAGGTCGGGGGGCGATCCCAGGCAGTTCCTTCAAACAAACGCATGCGGCGGCTTTCGAGAAGAGGCGAAGACAAAGATGACTTCGCAGATGGTGACTTGCCCACCGCTTCGACGCAACCGATCTCGATGTTCGGGATAGACAGGTAGCAGTCCGTACAATGCTCGATAGAATAGACGTGGATCGTCGAAGATCGCGATTCTGCTGCGCGATCGAATTCCAATGATCCAGGCATTCCAAGCTGGCTGCGTTCAATGATTCTGCATGTCGATATGGACGCGTTCTATGCCTCGGTTGAGGAACGCGACAATCCTGAACTGGTCGGCAAGCCCGTCATTGTGGGTGGCACGCCGCAAGGGCGCGGAGTTGTCGCGGCGGCAAATTACGCCGTCCGAAAGTTTGGTGTGCATAGTGCCATGCCTACCTCTGCCGCACTGCGACGATGTCCGCATGCGATCCTGATTCCACCGCGTCTGAGTTACTACGCCGAGATCTCCGAGCAGATCCGTGAGATCCTGTACCGCTACTCGCCGTTGGTTGAACCACTCTCGCTGGATGAAGCGTTTGTGGATGTGACAGGAACTGAATCCCTGTTTGGTTCGCCTGCGGAAATCGCCCGACGGATCAAGCAAGACATTCGACAGAG
>DASYEA010000590.1:0-1928 GCA_036499265.1 Schlesneria sp.
CGATGACTGGCATATTGGAGATCCGCCCCGCGGCAAGAAGTTGATGAAGAGTCCAACGCTTTGGGAGCTTCATCCCGTCACCGCGATCAGTTTCGCACCGAAGCCATGACAGAGCTCGGCATTTCACCCCGCCGAACCAGCTTACAGGATGTCCCGTTGCATCGTCTTCAATGGGCGGTCTCCCACAATTCGT
The DNA here is from genome assembly GCA_036499265.1 of Schlesneria sp. Lineage (GTDB taxonomy): Bacteria > Planctomycetota > Planctomycetia > Planctomycetales > Planctomycetaceae > Schlesneria. Next base: position 194 of record DASYEA010000590.1, read on the forward strand.
ACGATACGCCACAGCAAGAGGTCAGTGCTGGCCTGCCCTTTGTCGTCAGTGCGTTTTATGACGCTGGGTTTCGAGGAATAGAGTTGGACATCAACCGAGACATCGACAATCCGAGTCGACCAGAATGGTGCGTCAATCACGGACAGGGATTTGATCGGAAATACAAGCTGCTGTCATCCTATCTGATAGACCTGCAAACGTGGTCCAGATCGTACCTGGGCAAGCTGCCGCACGAACCGCTATTCGTGCATCTCGATTGCAAGGACTTTGACGTCGATGAAGCCTTTGCGAGCGAGCTAGATACATACTTGCTTCGGTATCTGCCGAACCAGCCGATCTACCGCCCCAAGGAAGTGCTCAACCGGAACTTGGATCTAATGCAGAGTGCGATGAGCCTCGGATGGAACAGTCCAGCTATGTTGGCCGGTCGTCTCCTGTTCGTTCTAACGGGCGCACCGCAGCCCAAAGCTCAATATGCCAGATCGAATCCATCGGAGCGCGTCTGTTTCGCCGACCTCGACATTGATTTCGCCTTCGACACAACAATCGGCACACGAATCCTTGCGAACGACGACGCGTTTATCGATCACTCGGGGTTTGACTTTGGCGGATGGTGTTCCGAACAGAAGGGGATACTCTGGCGGCTCTACTACGCAAGTACTGATGAAGAGTTTGCGGGCTTCTCAGCGCGTGGCGCAAATATGGTCGCGGCAGCGACCGCAGTAGCGCTCCCGGCTAGAGGATTTTGGCTCAATCCAAGCAATGATCCAGGTTCGCATTCGGTGGCCTGAGCTTAGTCGCAATTGCTTAGTGATTGATCGACAACTCATGCTGATGAATCGGGAGGCCAGACGTTTCGCCGACGTGTCTGGTCACACTGGCAGTGGAGGATAGAAGAATGGCAGACCGACGCACGTTTCTGCAGGCCGTCGCCGCAGCGGCGGTTGGTATCGACATTGCACCAAGACGGATTGAGAGATTCGTCGCCAGCCGCTTACGAGCATTTCGAGTTCGCCGTAACATCAACAGCCTCGACCCGAATGGCCCAGAAGTCGCGATTCTTCGAGCCGGCGTCAAGGCAATGCAAGCGCTGAATCCACTTAGTGGGCTACCGACTAACCCGAAGAGCTGGGGCTATCAACGAGCTATCCACAAGTTTCCGTCGGCCCCAAATCCGAGTCCTACTGCCTGGAATACCTGCACTCACCATGGCTCTCCGGGTCCAGGGTTTGTATCCTGGCACCGGGCGTACCTGTATTACTTCGAGCGAATCTGCCGGTCCGTGAGTGGGGACGACAACTTCACATTGCCTTACTGGAACTACGATAAGCCTGGCCAGAACGTCATGCCGTGGCCGTTCGTAGATAATTCGGTCACTGACAATCCGCTCCTTTACGCGCGCGGAAACGGCATCAACGCTGGGGCATTCCTTGCTCCCGCCGCAGTGGGCGAGGAGCTCACTGTTTCGGAGACCGACTTCGGCACATTCCAAGAAGCCCTGCAGGACTGCCACGATGCCACTCACCTCGCAATCGGGGGCGACATGGGCTCTGTCTGGACCGCCGCGCTCGACCCAATCTTTTATCTTCATCACGCCAACATCGACCGCTGCTGGAGGCATTGGCAGAGGCTTCACCAAGGGACTGCAGATCCGTCTCCGCTGCCATCGTGGTGGAATACGCAATGGACCTTCTTTGACGAAAACGGAAACCAAGTTCAGATGACTGGCCAACAG
>DASYEA010000591.1:0-2808 GCA_036499265.1 Schlesneria sp.
GGTCGGCTATTTCAGAGAGCTGCGCGAAGTAGAGGCCTCTGTTGATCCAGAAGTGGGATTGGCGGACGTGAAGACCGCATCGCAATGGCAAGGACAAGTCACAACCGAGCGTCCACAGAGTCGCACGATTATGGAATCGACGATTTGGAAGAGCCCGGAGGTACCATTTGGTGTTGCCCGGTGGAGTGCCAAGATCACTCGTGAGATTAAAGACCCACAAGAACTTCGAGATGCCTTCAAGCCAACGTCCGAAGTGACCATCGAAATGAAGGCTCGCGAAACCGGCAAAGGTGGCCCGAATGGGACCAGCGAACTAATGGTGCCGTAGTGTTCTTGTAGCCAATCTCGTCAAGAGATTGGGGCTTCACAATTCGCAGACTGCCTCAATCGATGCGTATCAGCACAAATTTGAGGTAGCGGAATTCTGGCAAAGCCAGCGGGCTGGGATGATCGGCCGGCTGTCCTTGAATTGCCAACACGGTGCCGCGTCGGCGAGCCTCGGAGATTCCCTCTTCGCAAATCGCGAGGAACGCGGACAAGTCGATGTGACTCGAACACGATGCTGCAGCCAGCAGGCCGCCGGATGCCGTACATCGAGCTCCTCCAGCAATCAATGTTTGATACGCGGCCTTCGCCTTTGTCACGGAGTCTTGGTTGGGAGCGAACGACGGGGGGTCGACGACAACAATGTCCCACCGTCGGCGTTTCGACGTTGCATCATCGAGGTATTCGAAGGCATCAACCGCGATCGCATCGTGCGTTGCTTCATCGAGTTCATTGAGCCGCCAATGCTGCCGTGCGGCATCGATCGCGGGCTGTGCCAGATCTACCGTCGTGACGTGCGAAGCACCGCCGACACCTCCAGCGACGGAGAATCCGCCCGTATAAGCAAACAAGTTAAGCAGAGTACGACGTTGAGCGAGTCGGCGGATCGTATGCCTGTTGTCTCGCTGGTCCAGGAAGAATCCTGTCTTTTGTCCGCGAACGATGTCCGAAGTAAAACGCAGTCCGTTTTCTAGAAAGGTCACGGGCTCTGAAGGCTCGGTGCCAATCAGTGGCCGTCCCTCACGGCCTCGTTCTTTACGCCGTTCGTAGACGCAACTGACAGACGCTTCGCGTGATAACCAATCAGCAATTCCGTCAGTTTGCCAGAAACCACAGGGCCCGGCTCCGTCGAGCTTCACAACAGCCGTCTCGCCGTAGACGTCAATCACCAGACCTGGTGTCGCGTCCCCTTCGCCGTTCGCCAGCCGGAAGCCTGTGGTTGTTGAATCAAACAGAGATCGGCGTAGATGAAGTGCGTCTCGCAGCCGGCCATGAGCCCAACGCTGATCGAGTTTCGTCCGACCGTCAGTATCACAGACTCGAAATGCCAGCGGTGACGCAGGATCGTAAAAACCGATCGCGATCGGCTGGCCTTTGCGATTGTCGAGCAGCACCGCGGACGATCCTGCGGCGGCGCGTGGCAGATCGCGCAGTGCATCTGCGAACACCCACGGGTGCCCTCGCTTGATCGTACGAGCCAGATCACGATTCAACCGCAGAACAATGGGATCGGAATCAAAACGAACGAGATCCATGTTCAATGCGCCTGCTGCCTTGTCCACGCAGCTAACGCTTCGCAGACTTGTGCAGGCGACGCGGTGCCGGTCGTCCCCAGTTGTTGGACCGTAGTCGATGCCACCAAGTTCGCAACCAGTGCGGCCTCCGGAGGTGTCGCACCGCTCGTCAGAGAAAGTACTGCACCCGCCGTGGCGCTGTCTCCTGCTCCGGTCGGATCAATGGGGCCCTTCACCTTGACGCTGGGAACTAATGTGATTTCCGGATCACTGGTCAGGATCCCTCGATCGGCGCAGGTGACGAAAACGGTGGCTCCCATCTCGGCTCGCAATTTGGGGACGAGCCGATGAAGTTCTTCGAGCGAGACTTCTTCTCCGACGGCTGGGTTCAGTTTGTGTACGGCTTCAAACTGATTCGCCTTGATCGTGACATTCCGGAACTGTCGGATGAAGCGCCGGCTGTCTGCCCAAAACAAGACGTGCGGATACTGCCGGGCGAATTGCGCCAGACGATCTCGAACGGCTGCAGTGACAACGCCGCAATCCGCCTGATCGACTTGATCCATTACAATTAGCGCGTCGACCTCCGGGAGTATCCGCTCGAGGTTCGTGATGATTCCGTCCACGGTCGTCTCTGACGTCGGTTGCCGATTTTTCGTGTCATAGCGAGAATGTTCGCCCTCTAAACCATGCACTCCCGTATCACACGGCTTGAGATACGTGGGGGTCATCATGTCAGGGCAGCGAAGCAAGCCACCGGTCGAACACTTCAGCCGTTCTAGACCCTGGCATAGATCGTAGCCCTCGCCATCGTCGCCAATGGCCCCGATGGCATGCAGCTGACCTGCCCCAAGCGCCGCGAGATTGTTCACCACCGTGCCCGCCGCTCCCGGACTGCGTCGGATACCGATCACCTGATGAGCGACACGGCCCGTTTCCAGGCTTGGCTCAGCCAACGCAGGATCGATTTCCAGATACATATCCAGGAAGAAATCACCCAGCACGGCAATGCGCCGGGTAGGAAACTGGCCCAGCAAGGCCTGCAAACGGTCGAGCTGCATGAGACTGAAGATCCGAGGGAACAAAGTGACTGCGTTTCGCAGGACCAACCTGCCCGAGACGCTCTACAATAACGGTTTGCCGCTATCTGTCACTCGACTCGGCCTGTTGGGCTCGTTTCCAGACAATCAGTTGCTCTTCCAAACCCGATTCGGCGCTGTCTCCGCGATGGATGCGCAAGACGACTGAA
>DASYEA010000592.1:0-3546 GCA_036499265.1 Schlesneria sp.
CGAATAAGGGCCCCAGCTATGGCAGCATGACTGTCGCGGGAATTTCGTCATTGGTCATCTGCGAGCAAATGCTGCGTTCGGACGCGGGCGTTGCGCCGGATGGAACGCCACCCTGCTGCCAGGGGACGGAACCCAATGAACCGTTGGCTCGTGGCATCCGCTGGCTAAGCCAGAGTTTTGCGGTTGGACACAACCCCGGCGCGCGAAACGGCTGGCTGATGTACTACATCTACGGTGTGGAACGAGCAGGACGCCTAAGCGGCTTGCGATTTTTTGGCGACCACGACTGGTATCGTTCAGGAGCGGCGTATCTTCTGGCCCTGCAGAATGGCGTCACGGGCCATTGGGTCGGTGCGGGCGATATCGAGTCGCATCCCGTGGTCGGAACCAGTATGGCGCTGCTGTTCCTGTCCAAAGGGTTGGCACCAGTTCTGATCAACAAATTGAAATACGGCCCGCGTGATCCCCAGCGAAAGAACGAAGTTCTGGGGAATGACTGGAATCGTCATCGACGCGATGTTCGCAACCTGGTAGATCTGATCAGCGGCTCTCCCAAGTGGCCGAAGCTACTGACCAGCCAGGATCTGGATCTGGCGCGTGCCGTCGAAAACGGTGGAGTTGAAGTGCTCCTGCAGGCACCTGTGTTGTTCATCACGGGCGAGGAAGCCCCCGTCTTCCGCCCCAACGAAATCGAGTTGCTCAAAGAGTACCTGCAGGAAGGGGGATTCATCTTCGCATCCCCCACCTGCACATCGACTAAATTTGAAGCTGGCTTTCGCACGCTAATGCAGCAGATCATGCCGCCGGGTGAAGGTGAGTTGAAGCGGTTGACGCAGGATCACCCGGTCTTCCGCAGCGAACATCCGCTGCAGGCGGAATCAACCCCCTTGTTCGGTGTTGATTACGGATGCCGAACCTCCGTGATCTATTCCCCCGAAGATCTGGGTTGCTTGTGGGACTATTGGTCACGTGCTGAGCCACCTGGTCGCAACGTGAACTTGAAAGTGAGGATCATCCGCTCCACACAGATCGGCGTGAACGTGATGGCTTATGCCACAGGACGTGAACCACCAGCCAAGACAGACGCACCCCAGAAAACGGCGGAGAACACGGAACTCGATAATGTCGAGCGGGGTCTGTTGCAAATCGCACAAATTCGCCATGACGGGGGCTGGAATTCGGCACCGCGGGCCTTGCGTCGGCTGTTGCAGTCGCTGAATGACACCGTCGCGTTATCGGCCTCCACAAAAGCGATCGACCTGGAGATGTCTGACCCCAATATCTTCCAGTATCCCGTGCTGTACATGCATGGACGAAACGCCTTCACTGTTAAAGAGGCCGACCGCGAACAGATTCGCCAATATCTGGAACGGGCCGGTGGCGTCCTGGTCGTGGATTCCTGTTGCGGAGCTAAGCCGTTTGATAAGAGTTTCCGAGAATTCGTCAACTCGCTGTATCGCGACAAGAAACTCCAGAAGGTGGCCGCTGACCACGAACTCTTTACCGAGAAGTTCGGACGCGACATCCGGCGACTGAAACGACGGGTGAGCGAAGGGGGCGATTCGGGCTTCGTCGTCCGTGAAGCAGAGCCGTATGTCGAAGCCTTAGAAATTGATGGACGACTGGCGGTGATCTACAGCAAATACGATATCAGTTGTGCGTTAGAACGGCAGTCCGCAGGCAATTGCGAGGGATATCTCCCCGAAGATGCGGTCAAGCTGGCGACCAACATTATTCAGTATGCATTGCTGGAAGAATTGCGTCTGGCTCCGACAGTTGCAAAACCTTAGCGTGCACGCGTAAGTTTTAAACGTTGCACGGTCTCCCTCCTCATCGAAACGGCCGACCCGAAGGTTTCCTCTTCACCGATTTCAATGCAACCGAAAGCATCTGAGCAGGACTAGAGACCTTGGCGCGGCAGTTTCGGCGATCTGGGGACCGCCGAACAAGCACTGTGCGCCAGAATCAGCGGGTTACCACGGCCCCTTGAAATTCCGTGAAGAAACCTCACACTTCTACCCGACGCTTTACCAAGTCACGTCAAAACTGACCGGCCGGTCGGGTGAAAATCTATGATTCTGTCAATTCCGATATTGGCAAATATCTGGCACTTTCCTACAAGTCCGCAGCCCTTTTTGTCGATGAGAACTTAAAAGCTGGCAAGCTCGCACTTCGAGATCACCATGAAATGTCCCCGCTGCAAATGCAATGACGTCTACGCAAGCCGCAGCGGAGGCGAAAATCAGGGCTTGATTTCGCTGCTCACCACATCCGTGCGTTGTCACCGCTGCTGCTACTTGTTTGCCGTGCCGAAATGGACATCGGTGCCAACGAAACAAACGGACCACGAAGACCGCCGCGCCGCGTAGGTACGCCGCGTTTGAGATCGGCTACGGGTACACGTGCGAGCCTTTCGTCGTCATCTCTTCTTGTAGCTAGAGCGTGTTACGTTGAAGCATGGGTTAGACTAAGCGGTTTTCTGCTCGCGGGTCGCCACAGATTGGTGGGATTCGCTCGAAAGTCGCCAAGACTTCGGACGAACGTAATACAAGGCTATTTGCACAGCGACTTCGGCCCAATCTCTTGGCGAGATTAGCTACGGAAGACGAGATCGCCTACGAAAAATACTACTGGGTTCGGCCAGTGAGTTGCTCGTAGAGTTTGGCGGCTTCTGGGTGTTCCGCTTTCAACGTCTTGAGATCATCCGCAGAAAACTCTTGTGTAACTTCTTTATCGTCGACCATTTTGGTCAGCTTGATGCGGATCTTCATTCCATCGGTTTCGGTGATCTCAATTTTGCGGTCATCCAGTTCGGCACGAATGATCCGAGCACCATCGGTCTGGGTCGGCATCGGGGTCGGACTGAACTCGGGTCGAAAACCCGGAACCGGTCTGGGAAGTTGGATCGGACGTGGAGCACCGATACCACCGATTTGCATTTGAATCCCACCACCAAAACCTGCATTGGGCCCGGCAGCATATTTCTCGTACAGCTTAGCGGCATCGGGATGCTTCTTCTTCAGATCGTCCAGATCATCGGCTTTGAATTCGTCCGTTTTTGATTTGCCGTCCACCAGCCTCGTGTGTTTCAGTTCTATATCTTTGCCTTTGGTGTCGGTGATCTCGACTTTCTCATCACCAGCAACAGCCTCAATGTGGCGTTTGTCATTAATCATATTGAACTTGAGGGACTGGACGCCGGGGCCGCCGATCAGTTGCCCATTGATCTTGATTCCAGTCCCTGCGACGTTGGCGGGTCCCTTTTGGTGCTTTTGGTAGGCCTTGTGGGCGTCCGGAAATTTTTCTTCCAGTTCCTTTTCGGAAGCGGCGGCAATCGGCGTCTCCTGTTCTTTTCCGTCGACGGTTTCCTTCATCGTTCCAGAAAATGATCCGTCCGCCGCGCGACGTAGCTGAATTTTCCGGCCGTTTTCAGTCGTTATCAGGTTTGCTGGCCGCCCTTGCGGGGCTCCTTGTAGCAGTGCTTCCCGCTGGCGAAGTACCTCTTTGATTCGCAATGTCGTGCGCGCTCGACGGCCGACGATATCG
>DASYEA010000593.1:0-3176 GCA_036499265.1 Schlesneria sp.
ATTGACACCATCAATGTGCTGGCTGCGTGCTGTCGCCTGTGTGTTGCTGTCAACATAGTGGACACAGGGCATTCGCGCTTGAGTTAGCGTATCTTGACCCAAGCGGCGATGTAGGTCTCCGCAGCCGCGAATATCATCGGCCCTTCGCCATTGGTTGTTGGGGCCCCAATCATCGCCCACGACTCCATGGGCACGTGTGATGCTGCCACCTATTTGGCCGAATGCCCACACACCGCGCGGATCGCCAGGATCGATTCCGGCACGGAGTTCTTCAAGTGCCACCATCGTCGTTGTCCCGTTAATGAAGTCGTCTCGTGTCATGCTGTAGTTGATGCCACCTAGACCAGAGCCGAAGTCACGGAACAGGCCTCGTTCTTGGTCCACTTCAATTAGAGGGGGGTAATCAAAAGGCATCGCGGGCGAACCTGCTTGATCCAAACCAGATTCCGGCCCGAGATTGTAGCCATAATTACCACGAGCGAACTGCACAAACTCTTGCGGCGTCGTTTCGAGATCGAGGCGATAGGGATTGTCGAGGCGATGATACGAATCTGCTGGACAGCTCAATTGTGGAACCGACGTTTCGCGGACAGCAGCATTTTCTCGAGCAGCAATCGGGAGATCTTGTCGCCACTTTTTTGCGAGCGATTGCTGATCTAGATAGGGCAACAGGCATAATGCCCAATTTTCATACGTCACGATGTCGATGCGCCGAGTCGTATGCAGCGCCAAGGAGCCAAGAGGACCGGGTCGCCACACCGCCGCGGCAGGATAACAATTAAAATTGTCATGATACGCATTCAGGGCGAGCCCCAATTGCGAAAGCCGGGATTGACAGGTCGATAGTCGTGATCTTTCACGGGCCGATAGGATTGCCGGGACCGAAAGAGCAGCCAACAGACTGACGAGAGCCAGAATGGCGATCAATTCGATCCGAGCCAGCCCACGGCGATCACGCGCGATTCCTCGAAAGTCTGTAACAAATCTTCCAGAGCGGGTCATATCATTTCCCTGTTCGCTGCCGTACCCAATACACCGCCCCAACCACAGCCAAGATCACGTTCAATCCAGTCACTCCATAAACCAGGATCTCACTCCAGTCCCGATGAACGACTGCTGGCGGAATTGGAACCGCCGGGCGTGGCTTCGTTCCCACGTTATCCAGAATCTCCCGATAACGACGGTACTCGTCCAGATCCAAAAGTTGATCGCGATTCTTGTCAGCACTGACAAAGGCTTCACCACTGCGCATCTTCCGCCGGTGATAATCCATCACAGCGCCTGTACTCTTTGGATCTGGATTTGGTTCGACAAATGCCTCATCACTCGTCAGTCCGCCATCGTGATTCTTGTCCGCAAAACGGAAAACAAGCGCAGGGTCGGTTATCTTAGAGAGATCGTTTGTATTCATCTTGAAATCGAATTCGTCGGAAGAGAGCATCCCGTCGTGATTGCGATCCCAGCGACGGAACTGTTCGTAGGCGAACTGAATCGCGTAGCCGGGCGACTCGTCCGCCGCAGGCGCGTAGAACTCGGCCAGCGATAGCTTCCCATCGAAGTCGCGATCGACACCGGCGTCGTACCAATTCGTAATATGATTGGCGATAGGCGTCTTGCGGTATTCCAGGAAGGAGAGGCCGCCATCGCCATCGTCGTCGAAAGCGACAACCATTCGCCGCGTCAGTTTCTTTTGCCAGTCATGAGCCCGGGCATTCAGTTCCGATTGACTCACGACTCCGTTGAGGTCGGCGTCCAGATGCAGGAACCCGCTCAGCGCGTCGCCGACGAGTTCTGAGCCGAGCGAGATCTCGTCCCAATCCCAGCGTCCGTTTTGATTCCGATCACGCCGATTGAAGATTTCGGCCGCCTGCTTGGGATCGGTGCCGTATCTCGAACTGAATTCTGACAAGCTGACGAACCCATCCTGATTAGCATCGAGGAAGGCCAGCGCCAGCAGGTCGATGACCCCGCCCGTCGGAAACCGCAAAGCGATCCCATCCCCACGACGGATGCCGAATGCGAATTTGATCAGCCCTCGAGCTTCAGCGGTGCTGACCACACCGTTCCGGTCCGCATCCCAGAATGCGAACTCGACATCGCCGATCGGCCCCCACTTCTGTAGTTCCTTCAACGGCCACTCGCTCTGGGCCAAGCCTGCACCTTGATTTTTCGCATGCAAAACGACCAGATCTTTCCAAGCAGCCAGTTGCTCGTCAGCCCAATCTTGAAGTGGATCTGGCACTGGTCCGCGGTCCGTCGGCGCGGTTCCCGGATGGGCTCGGAATTCATCCCAACTCAACCGTCCGTTTCGATCGAAATCGATCACGCCGAAATCACGCTTCAATCGGACATGCTGATCCGCGGCTTGATAAGTCAGATACTCTTCCAGAGACAGTTGTTCATCCTGATTATCATCGCGGCGACGAAAATCGTCCCGCGGCGTTGTGGGATCCGCAGTCTGATGTTGTACTCGTCGGAAGAGAGCTTCCCGTCGTGATTGCGATCCCAACGACGGAACTGTTCGTAGGCGAACTGAATCGCGTAGCCGGGCGACTCGTCCGCCGCAGGCGCGTAGAACTCAGCCAGCGATAGTTTCCCATCGAAGTCGCGATCGACACCGGCGTCGTACCAATTCGCGTTCTGGTTGGCGACAGGCGTCTTGCGGTATTCCAGGAAAGACAGACTGCCATCGCTGTCGTCGTCGAAGGCGACAACCAGTCGCCGCGTCAATCTCGTTTGCCAATCATGAGCCCTGGCATCCAGTTCTGATTGACTCACGAGTCCGTCGAGATCAGCGTCCAAGTGCAGGAACGCTCCCAGCGCGTCGCTGACGAGTTCTGAGCTGAAAGTAATCTCATCCCACTCCCAGCGTCCGTTTTGGTTCCGATCACGCCGATTGAAGATTTCGGTTGCCTGCTTGGGATCGGTGCCATATCTCGAACTGAATTCCGACAAGCTGACGAAGCCGTCCTGATTAGCATCGAGGAAGGCCAGCGCCAGCAGGTCGATCACCCCCCCCGTCGGAAACCGCAAAACGATCCCATCCCCACGTCGGATGCCGAATGCGAGTTCGATCAGCCCTCGAGCTTCGGCGGTACTGACGACGCCGTTCCGGTCCGCATCCCAAAGGGGGAAATCGACATCGCCGATCGGCCCCCACTTCTGCAGTTCCTTCA
>DASYEA010000594.1:0-6083 GCA_036499265.1 Schlesneria sp.
GCGAACGTACGATTCTGGCCGACCTTTATCGGCGCGCCCCTCTGATCGTCCATAAGGCGATCTATTGGGACGAACAGATGCCCGACATGCCGTGCGTATTCCTGATCTCCAACTCAGGCGGAATTCTGCAGGGAGACCGCAATACGATCTCCATCAAGGTGGAAGAAGGGGCGCACGCACATATCACATCGCAGTCCGCCACCAAGATCCATGAGATGGATGCAAATTACGCGGCTCAAGATCAGACAATCGAGCTGCAGAAAGACGCGTACCTCGAATACTTGCCGGACCCGATGATTCCTCACAAGCACACGCGGTTCTTATCACGAACCGACATCGTCATCGATCCTTCGGCGACATTGCTGTACTCTGAGATTCTGATGGCAGGACGCAAATATCACGGCGATGGAGAGGTCTTTCAGTACGATCTGTTCTCTTCACTGATTCGAGCTAAACGCCCCGATCAATCGGCGCTGTTCACTGAGAAATTCGTCGTTCGGCCGCATGAGCAACCTGTACAACGGGTAGGCGTGATGGGCAAGTACGATGTTTTTGGCAACGTGATCCTGCTGACTCCGAAGGAGAACTCGGATCGGATCTTTGAACAGATTCCCGCGGAATTCAACGAGGAAGAGGGCTGGGCTGCAGGAGCGAGTCGACTGCCCCATGATGCGGGATTGATCTACAAAGTTGTTGCGACTGAAACGGCAACGGCGAAGGCCAAAGTCCGCGATTTTTGGGCCGTAGTCCGCCCCGAGATTGTTGGTGCCGCAATTCCACGACAGTTTGCCTGGCGCTGATTGTCGCTACGTTGAGTCATTCGAGTTTCGTATTCACAGTTGATCCGATGACCATGCCTTCACACACCGCGACGCTATTGATTCCTGGCGATGTCGGTGCCCGGTGGGGTTCGCAACAATCATCCGATCTGGCGGCGGAATTGGAGCAACGCATCAATCAGCCGGTGGTTGTTTGTTCTCCTGATGCAAGCGCGACTCCACTGACGGCGGCTATTCAGGAGCTTGTGAATGCGGATCACCAGGCTTTGGTCGTTATGCCACTTGGACTATTGCCCGTTTCGACCAATGGAGATATCTCGCTGACATTAGGCTTGGCGAAACGCCAATGGCCAAATCTGGCGATTCGCGTCGCAGCACCGCTCACTTGGCTGGAATGGAGCAGTCTGCTGCGTGTCACAGCACTTGATGCAGCCAACCAATCAGGAATACCACCGGAAGATGTCGCTGTTCTGATCGTTAGCGAATCCAGCGAGAATCCACTCGTCAACGCTGATCTTGCGCGTCTCGCCCATTTGGTTCGCGAAGGAAACCATTTCGCCGGCGTGGGATATTCGTTCCTGGAAACAACGCCCCCTGATATCCCCGAAGCGATCCTGTCACTGACGGCGTCTGGCGTTCAGAATGTGATTGTTGTTCCCTGGCTATTCGCGCAAGAGGAAATACTGCAGCGACTTGCCAAGGAGATTGATTACGTCGTGCGAGTGGACGGACTCAATGTGAAGCTGGCACCGCCAACTCTCGCCCATCCAGCAATGGTGAATCTGCTCGTTTCAAACCACTATGTCGCTGTTTCGGACGACTCCCACCGATTTGGAGCGACAGAGGAGGTGGGTCCGCAGGTGGATCTTACGGTCAGTTCGACGTCAGCGATGACATCGCAAGACATGTTCGAGTTGCAGGAATTGGAGCGACGAATCAATTCGATGCTGCCGTCCGAATACCAGGGACAGTATGAGGCCGTCAAACCGACCTCAATGGGAACGGCATCATTGAAATTTGACGACGCCGGCAAGGTGGCCTGGGGCGACATCTGGACGAGCTTTTGCGATCTCGCCCTGGCTGGTGGCCCTCCCCATCGCGGTACGTTGCTGGAAGCGGTGTCCTCCGCGGACGCATTGGCAGAGCCGGAACAATATGAAGCTGTCGTGGCGGAGATCGAACGCGGGATCAAGCTGGTGACATCGCTGCCGGTCATCACCAGCAAGACACCGGGATGGGTAGGCGTTCGTTGCGAAAGCGAAGAGATGGCAGTCTGGTTGATGCGTGCGATCATCGTCGAAAACATCATGGTTCGTCGCGAAGGCGATGTTCTCTTTCTGCCGGCCGGCCCGAGATTCACGGTGAAACGTGAGATCAAGAATGTCATTACGGCCATTGCGAAAACCGTTCACTATTGGTCGACTCATCTGTTGGCACGACGTCAGTCTGTAGAAGGTCGTCTGTAAGATCAGTTGACGAGTCACACACCCAGGAATTTGATCGATGAAGCAGAACGTTCTATTAGGCATGCTCCTGTTATCGCCATTACTGGCAGTTCAGGCGGCCGATCCGTTGCCGGCGAAACCGATGATCGGCAAGTTGGCTACGTCGAAGGTCTTGTTTCTCGGTAACAGTATCACGCTGCATGGTCCCGCACCCAGCATCGGTTGGACGGGAAACTGGGGAATGGCAGCCAGTTCCGCAGACAAAGACTATGTCCATCTCGTCACGGCAGACCTGACGAAGGCAGCGGGAGCGAAGCCAGAGACGATGGTGCGGAACATCGCCGATTTCGAACGCGGCCATGACAAATTCGATGTTGCTGGCGAATACAAAGCGGAACTTGCATTTCATGCCGATTTGATCATCGTTGCGATCGGGGAAAATGTTCCCGATCTCGCAACAGACGAGGCGAAAGCCACGTATGCGACTGCGTTTGCAAAACTCTTGACAGAGCTAAAGAAGAACGGAAATCCGGTTATCTTCGTGCGCAGTTCGTTCTGGGCGAATGCCGCGAAAGATGACATCATGCGAAAGGCGAGTGTCGACGCAGGTGCCACGTTCATCGACATCTCGAAGCTGGGCAGCGATCCATCCAATTCGGCGTCGTCAGAACGCAAGATTGATCATGCTGGCGTCGCCGGCCATCCCGGTGATAAGGGTATGCAAGCCATTGCGAACGCGATCTTCACAGCAATCCAACAAAAGGCCGGTGTCGCGGCCAAACCTTGAACTGGACAAACGGTAACGACGTACGCCACCAGAGGAATGCAGAACATCGCCGGCTTGCTTCTTTCGTCATTCCCGCTTGTGTGGGAATGACGAAAAGAGAGCATCCGGTCATGGATAATGCGGGCTACCCGCATGAAGCCGCAGTAGATTCGCACCGTCGCAGAGTTGTCAATCCGTTGTTGAATTCGACTTTACGCTCGATGGCCCATTCGGGGTGATCTTTCAAGAACTCCTCGACCGCTGGCCAAAGCCCTTGGCCACCATCTTCGCCTCGTGTTCCGAATGATGTCGTATCATGAAGAACGATGAATTTGCGAGCTTTCGGCGCGTGGCGGCGAAACTCTTGTCGCAATTGTTCGTACGTATGCCACGTGTCGATGAAAAGCAGATCCACAGGATCGATGTCGATCTCGAGGACATTTGCCTGATGCATTGTGACGCGGGACGAACTGGCCCCGATTCCCAACGCTTCAGGCGTGAGATGAATGTCATAGCAGCACAGCCACTCAGGCTTGCTGGCGAGGAATGCGATCGTCGATATGCCGTGCCTGGTCCCAAACTCTGTGATCGTCTTCACCTGCGAACCGAGCTGCCGCAAGTAGGGTAGATGCTCCCAGATATCTGACGGACGTCGGACAGATTTGGCGTACATTCCCCGGATGCGCGCCTCTTCATTGACAGGACATCTCAGACCGATTCCAACGGTGTCGTTTCCATTCAAATAAGTCTCCAGCGGAAGAATCCCGCCCTCTTCAAACAGGGCATTCATTCCCATCGGCCCGACTCGCCAGCAATCAAGCGGATGCCCCTGTGCGGGCAAAGTATTCTGCGCGTAGATATAGATCAGACCGCTCGGTTTTAGCCGACTCGACAGTTTCTTAATCCACTCCCACGGCTTGTGGATCTGCTCCATAGTCGAGACGCTGACGATCACATCGAAGGACTCAAGATCGACGTTCAACCAGTCCTGTCCAGACGCGACATCCGGTCGAACATAATTCCAACTATTGCGATGGAACAGTTGTCGCACGTTTTCACTGACTTCGTGTGAACTAACATCGCCAATTCGGTAGCAGCGATCCGAATCCAAAAAATGCTCAGAAAATCGCTGAACATCATCCATCGCTGACTTGTGCATCGATCAGTCCTGCTTCCGTGCGACAAACGCATTCGTCACGATAGAACGTTACGTGATGCGGCCGATGCACGAACGTGAGTTTCTTACGGTGATATGAATGCCTTCGAAATGAGCGTTCGCGGGAACAATCGCAGATTGAAGGGCTTTGATCAAGCGGCCGGCGACTTCAATTGTGGCGTCGGCTGGCATTGATATCTCATTAGCAACGACTGAGAATCCAAGGGACGCGCATCGTACTACGCCCCTTGAAAAGCAGTCTCTCCAGAGAAGACCATGCAAATTCGCGACCATGACAGGCTTGTCTGCTTATTTGGGAAAGTCACGAGTCTGGCGAATAGGCTGCTGAGGCTCGCAATACTACTTTGCGCTGTGCCTGGATTGATCGAGGCGGCAGAAACCGCGCCTGTCTCCATCACGCGCGATGAATGGGGCGTGGCGCATATTCATGGAAAAACGCACACCGACACGTTCTTCGGTATGGGGTACGTGCAAGCCGAAGACTATTTCTGGCAATTGGAAGACACTTGCGTGAGATCACTGGGTCGCTATGCCGAAGTCGTGGGCGAGCCTGGAATTTCCAGCGATGTCTTGAATCGCAGCTTTGAAGTCGCCCGAAAATCCCAGGCCGATTTTGAAAGACTGAAGCCCGAACATCAGCTCAGAGCGTCCGCCTACGCAGACGGGATCAACCGATATCTGGCGACGCATCCAGAAACCAAGCCTCGGCTTCTCAAGCATTTTGAGCCCTGGTATGTGCTGGCGATGGATCGTCACATGATCCTCGACTTCATCTATCGCCGCTCTCATGTCAAACGTCCTGCTGATCGCGGTCCACACGAAATTGCATCTCGTACCCCACGACTTGATGAGACGAACGCGGCCGCTGACGCATGGAGTATTCCAAGTCCCCCCGAGACCGGTTTTTCGGCCGAAGTCCAGGCTGCGATCGGGTCCAATGCATGGGCGATTGCTGGATCGAGAACGCAATCGGGATCGGCCATGCTATTCGTGAATCCTCATCAGCCCTGGTATGGAATGGGGCAGTTTCACGAAGTCCACGTTCGCAGCGATGAAGGGCTGAATTTCAGCGGAGCCTGCTTTTTTGGGAATCCGTTTCCGACGATTGGACACAACGAACATCTCGGCTGGACTTACACGGTCAATAGTCCCGATGTGGCGGATGCTTGGAGAGTCACCTTCGACGACACCACCCGACCACTTCACTACCGATTTGATGGCGCCTATCGCGAAGCGGTTCAATGGACGGAAACGGTAGGCGTCAATCAAGGCGGTGTCCTGGTTCAGCGGCCGATGACGTTTCGAAAGACACATCACGGGCCCATCGTCAGCAAGGAGAACGATACCACATTTCTGGCGGTCCAGGTGGCGGGATTACTCGACATGAAACGCGTTGACCAGGCATGGGGAATGGTCCTGGCCACCAACTTCACGGAGTGGCGGGCAGCGATGAGCCACTGCGCGATTCCCATGTTCAATGTCGTCTACGCCGATCGAGCCGGAAATATCTTTTACGCCTACAACGGAACCATCCCAGTACGAGATCCCGCCATCGACTGGATGCAACCTGTCGATGGCAGCGACCCTCGCACCGACTGGAAAGGGACGCACGCATTCGATCAATTACCGCAAGTCTTCAATCCCAAGTGCGGTTATGTGCAAAGTTGCAATTCATCGCCGTTCACCACCACAGGCTATGCCGATCAGGATCCACGACCGGAGAATTTTCCCAAGTACATGCTTGAGGATCACGATGTCGACATGCGACGCGCGAAGATGTCACGTCTGTTGCTGGGAAAGATGCAAGGCCTGACGTTTGAGCAACTGCAAGTTCTGGCATTCGACACAACTCTGTATTGGCCATTGACAGAGTTGCCTGTTCTTCGAGAAGACTTTGTGCGACTGCAAACGACCGA
>DASYEA010000595.1:0-3047 GCA_036499265.1 Schlesneria sp.
TGGACACTGCAGAAAGTCGCTGAGTGATTCGAGGAGCATTTCTGTGATTGACGGGGATCACGATCTTGAGGAAGAGATTCCGATCCTTGATGCCAGCATGTTGCACTCGTCGATCGATTTCGAAACGGGGATGAGCTGGTGGCCGCCCGTGACTTTACTGCTGACAGCAGCGTGCATCATCGTGTTTGCCTGCGAGGTGGCGACGGGAGCACTGCACATACCTGGTCGCTTGTTGCAGATGGGAGCACTGTCGTCGCCGCATGTTCAACAAGGTGAACTCTGGCGACTGTTGTCTGCGACATTCCTCCATGCCGATCCAGAGCATCTCGTCAGCAATCTGCTGATCTTGCTGATCCTGGGGATGGCTTGTGAGCACGCGTTCGGCAGTTCGCAGTTCTTGTTCCTGTACGTCGTGGTCGCTGTTGGCGGATCATGTGCCAGCTTGGCGAACGACAAAATCTCGGTAGGCGCTTCAGGAGCCATCTTTGGAATGGCCGGTCTGCTGATCGCGCTGTTTCGACGGCATCGCGACATCCTCCACGCACGTGATCGCCGCATCGGCTTCGTGATTGGGATCTGGGCGATCTATCAGATCGTGTCGGGATGTTTGAATCCGCAAATTGATAATCTGGCACATGCCGGTGGATTCGCGACAGGCTTGCTTCTCGGTTGGTACGTGCCTCCGATCATTCTGCACGATCGAGAAGATTTTCGGCGGCGACCGAGTGTCACGGTCATGCTACTGCTGGGACTACTTCCTTTGGCCGCAACATCGTACTACTTCATCCCGCGATTGATCGGCTGATGGAGTGCGCGGCGTTGGTCGGTTGGTGACGAACTGAGGCTTCAGTTCCTGGCGAAGACCCCTTCGCGTGGGCCGACCATTGGTAAGGAGATGGCGCCTCGCAGAAGGTTGTGTTGGATCATCACGTCTTTGTTGGGCGCGACCAGTCGAATCGCGTGTTTCATGCGAGTCGGATCGCGTCGATCGACGATGCTGTTGCCTGTGATCATGCAGCGAGTACAGCCTTTCAGTTCCAAGCCAGCGTGGATTGGATCGATGATCTGACAACCGGTTATCTGTAGATCACGGCAGTTATGGAACATGATTCCTGCTCCCGTGTCATCGCTGCCCGAACCGAGTCGCTCGGCAGTGAGTCCCGTGATCGTGACCTGCTCGCAATCATCGAACAGCAGTCCGTCTCGAGCGGGCAGGGCGTCGTCCGCTTTCCAGCAGATTGTGTTGGTCCCAATAGCCATGCCGCGACACGTCCTCGCCAGGATTGAGTATTCGCCCGAATCGTAAATCGTATTGCCCGTCGCAGTGAGCCGATAGACGTGGCTGAGATCCAACCCGCGCGAGTTGCTGCCGATCACATTCCCGGTGATCGCGATCAGGCAGGCTCCTTGATTCGTTCCGGACTTGGATCCTCTGATGCGGACGTTCGCCCCGCCGGGTTGGATTGTCGCCTGGATCGTGTTGCTGCTGATGGTGACTTCACTGATCGCTCCTTCGATAGCATCGAAGTCGACCTCGGCTCCTCCTTCGTCGGCCGTATCGATGCCGGGCCGGTTGTTGTATTCGATGTCGTTGCCGGTGATCTGCAGGTTATGAACGTCGCCCGCCAGCGACTTGATGCCGGCTCGTTTGTTGAAGCTGATGTGACAGCCGGTCACGTTGGTCTGGTGCAAATCGCAGTGATCAAAGTACAGCCCGTAGACTTCGTTGTCGTACAGGTGGCAACCAGTGATCAAGACGTTGCGATTGCGTTCGGTCAGATGGATGCCGTAGCGACAGCGGCGAATGGAAACCTGCGAGATGGTCGGCTGAAAACATCGCAGTAGTTCAATGCCGACCGCAGCGGGGTGAGCGCCCACGATCTCAAAGCCACTCAGTGTTGGGAAACGCTCCTTCCGCCACGTGGTATCGGTCACGGATTTGGGGACGGAAGTTCCCTGATGAGTCCCAACAATCTTGATCGCCGGACCGGGCCCGGTCATCAGTAATCGCGACGTTCCTCCATCACCGATGATCGCGGCATAGCCGGTCTTCACCAGATCAATCACCAGCGGTCGCGACAGTCGGAACGTCCCTTTGTGCAGACGCAGTACACCATCGCCCTCATGCAAGGCATGTTCAAGCGCGGCGGTATCATCGGTG
This sequence comes from Schlesneria sp., assembly GCA_036499265.1. Lineage (GTDB taxonomy): Bacteria > Planctomycetota > Planctomycetia > Planctomycetales > Planctomycetaceae > Schlesneria. The sequence continues at coordinate 2,162 of DASYEA010000595.1, forward strand.
ATGCCATCACCACTCGCCCCAAAATTGGCAACTTCGGCCATCGAAGACTACTCCTTGTCGACTTGTTTCTAATCCATGAACTCAGAACAAACTCTCGGCCAGCAGCTTGGCGAACTTGCGACCTGTGACCGACAACGCGAAGTCGTCGAATTTGGCCGCCTTGACCCACTGCCATTCTTCACCGTCGCGAAGGGTACCCGCCACCGAATCGGCCACGAAGCACTTGAGCGTGATCCGATAGCGTGTGACGCCGTGCTTCAGTTCGGCCAGTTGCGGTCCGAGATCGATCTTTAATCCAGTTCGTTGATGGACCGACTCCACGATGTGCGGGACATCGTCCGCTGTTGCGGTGGCCAGTTCGAATCGGACAAAGTCCCAGAGCCCGGCCCAACGCTCGCCCGTGGTTCGACGACGCAGGAGGTAAGCATTGTTGCGACGGACCGCGATCGAAGCTTCCGTCACATCGGTGATGACGGCTCGCTTGACCAGCCGCGGAATCTCAAGCTGAGTCTGATCGCGAAATGCTCGACAGAAGCCACTCACCGGACATTGTTCGCAATCGGGTAACTTCGGCGAACAGAGACTGGCCCCGAGTTCCATCAGAGCTTGATTGAATCGACCTGGTTGCGTCTTCGGCAGGATCGCTTCGGCGAACGACCACAACACGTGTTGGCCTTCTTTGGAACGAGGATCGCCGTCAAAGCCCAGCAGTCGAGCGTAAAGTCGCAGCGTGTTCGCCTCGACAATGGGGGCTCGCTTGTCGTAGGCGAATGAGACGATCGCCCCCGCCGTGTATCGGCCGATCCCAGGTAGCTCTTGCAGGCCCGCCACGTCAGAAGGGAAGACTCCGCCAAGCTGAGTGGAAACGATCTGAGCCGCCTTGTGG
>DASYEA010000596.1:0-3609 GCA_036499265.1 Schlesneria sp.
ATATTTCGACGACCACAAGAAGGACGCCTATGCCCTCTCGATGCATTCGATTCTGCACCTGATGGCCGAAAAAGGGACCGACGCCGAGAAAAGAAAGAAAGCGATGGCCGATCTGGATGCGGCCGTCAAGGCCGACTCTAAATTTGCTCCCGCGCTCTACGGTCGTGCCAACCTTTACTTGGAGATGGGTGAATATGAGAAAGCTCAGGCCGACTTCCTGACCGCAATTAAATTAGCTCCCAATGATCTGTTGGCTGCAAACGACCTGGCTTGGTTCCGCGCTACCTGCCCCGAGGCCAAGTACCGCGACGGCAAGGAAGCTGTTACTCAGTCAACTCGGGTTTGTGAAGCAACGAAGTATGCCAATGTCGATTTCCTGGATACTTTCGCAGCCGCCCACGCGGAAGCAGGCGACTTTAAAACCGCTCTCAAATGGGCCACCAAAGCGGCTGAACTCGATCCCGAAAATCCGGATTTTGCCGATCATGTCAAGCTTCTGAAGGCCAAGAAGCCGATCCGTGATGACGGAAAATAACGATCGCAGCGAACTGGAATTCTTTCGCCAATGACAGGTGCGGAACTGCCGGGTCGGTTTTCCAAGTATTGAGTTGGGTTCAATACGACGGAACTTGACGGCCTGATCTCCGGTCGCTTCTCTCGCCGTTTCGCGCCTGATACGATCCACACTTAGTGTGGATCGTGGTCATTTGAGCGGAGAGACAGGACTATGGCGGCGACGAATCCGTTTGGGACGGAAAGCGTACTGAAGACAAACGCGGGTGAGTACAAGTATTTCTCGCTGCCCAAGTTGGCGGAAAAGGGCTTCTCGGGGATCGACACGCTGCCGTTTTCAATGCGTGTCCTGCTGGAAGCCTGCTTGCGAAATGTCGATGGATTCGTGGTGAACGAAGAGCATGTGTCTCAGGTAGCCAACTGGGATGCGACGAAGCCGCCACAGGTTGAAGTGCCGTTCATGGTCGGTCGCGTCGTCCTGCAGGATTTCACCGGCGTTCCCGCTGTCGTCGATATGGCCGCCTTGCGCGATGCCATGATTCGCATGGGAGGCGATCCCAAGAAGATCAATCCGCTGGTCCAGTGCGATCTGGTCATCGATCACTCCGTCCAAGTCGACTACTTCGGCACCGAAGGTGCCCTGCAACAAAACGTCGATCTGGAATTTGAACGCAATCTCGAGCGTTACCAGTTGCTGCGGTGGGCTCAACAGGGGTTGAGCAATTTTCGCGTGGTACCTCCAGCGACAGGCATCGTACATCAGGTGAATCTGGAGTACCTCGCCAAGGCCGTGTTGACGAAGGATGGAGTGGTCTATCCGGACAGTCTGGTCGGAACGGATAGTCATACGACGATGATCAACGGCTTAGGCGTCGTCGGGTGGGGCGTCGGTGGGATCGAAGCGGAAGCGGTGATGCTCGGCCAGCCCATTTACATGCTGATGCCGGAAGTCGTCGGATTTAAGCTGAGCGGCAAGCTGCCGGAAGGTTCGACCGCGACCGATCTGGTGCTGACGGTCACGCAGATGCTGCGAAAGCATGGCGTCGTCAACAAGTTCGTCGAGTTCTATGGACCGGGCCTTGATTCGATGTCACTGCCGGACCGAGCGACCCTCGCGAATATGGCTCCGGAATACGGTGCCACGATGGGCTTCTTCCCCGTCGACGATGAGACGCTACGGTTCATGCTGCGTACCGGACGGACCGCTGCCGAAGTCGAACTGGTTGAGAAGTACTACAAGGCTCAGGGAATGTTCCGCACGGCGAGTTCGCCCGAGCCACGTTTCAGTAGCAAGCTGGAACTGGACATGTCGACGGTTGTGGCCTCGATGGCCGGTCCGAAGCGGCCGCAGGATCGCGTCCTGTTGTCCGATATGAAGACAGCTTGGGTGAAAGAGCGAAGCACCACTTTTGGTCACGCAGAACCTGCCAAGCCCGTCGCAGTGAACGGAATCGAAGCGAGCATCGGTGATGGGGCCGTGGTGATCGCAGCCATCACGAGTTGCACCAATACCAGCAACCCTTCAGTCATGATCGGTGCCGGATTGTTGGCTCGCAATGCCGTAGCGAAGGGTTTGACGAGTCGGCCGTGGGTGAAAACCAGCCTGGCTCCAGGCAGCCGTGTCGTCACGGAATATCTGGCGAAGTCAGGCCTCGATAAGCCGCTGAATGAACTCGGTTTCAACACCGTCGGATATGGTTGTACCACTTGCATCGGTAACAGCGGTCCCCTGCCGGACGCGGTCTCGCACGCTGTTTCTGAAGGGGACTTGGTGGTTTCGGCAGTGCTCTCGGGCAATCGAAACTTCGAAGGCCGCATCAATGCGCAAGTGAAAGCTAACTACCTCGCCAGCCCGCCGCTGGTGGTCGCGTATGCGTTGGCCGGGACGACGGATATCGACCTGACCACTCAGCCGCTTGGCAAAGACAAGGCTGGCAAGGATGTCTATCTAAAGGAAATCTGGCCGTCGTCGAAAGAGATTGAAGAAACGATCGCCAAGTCGATCACTCCCGAGATGTTCGTGACCGAATACAGCCACGCGGCCTTGGGTCCAATTGAATGGCAGAAGATTACCGGTAGCAGCGGGCCACTGTACAAGTGGGATGAAAAGAGTACCTACGTTCAGGAACCGCCGTTCTTTATCGACATGCCTCCTGAGCCGAAGCCGATTGAAGGGATCCACAACGCGCTGTGTCTGTTGTCGGTTGGTGATTCGGTGACGACCGACCACATCAGCCCGGCCGGTTCGATCAAGGCGAGTTCGCCAGCCGGTTTGTTCCTGCAAGAGAATGGTGTAAAGCCGATCGACTTCAACAGCTATGGGGCTCGTCGCGGCAACGATCGCGTGATGACTCGCGGGACGTTCGCGAATATTCGCCTGCGCAACTTGCTGTGCCCTGGTACCGAAGGTGGCGTCAGCAAGTACTTCCCGACCGGCGAACAGATGTCTGTCTACGACGCGGCGATGAAATACAAAGCGGATGGCACGCCGCTAGTGGTGCTGGCCGGAGCCGAATACGGTACTGGTTCTTCACGCGACTGGGCGGCCAAGGGAACGTATCTGCTGGGTGTCAGAGCGGTGATCGCCGTGAGCTTCGAACGGATCCATCGTTCGAATCTGGTTGGCATGGGTGTGCTGCCACTGCAATATCGACAAGGCGAGGATCGCGACTTCCTGGGTCTAGATGGAACAGAGTCGTTCGACATCCAGCTCAACGATAATCTAAAGCCGCTGCAAGCGGTGGAAGTGATGGCCACCAAGCCCGATGGGACGGCAATTCACTTCGTTGCGACCTGCCGAATCGATACCCCGGTGGAAGTCGAGTACTACCGCAATGGTGGGATTCTGCACAAGGTGCTGAGGGATTTGATTAAGGGTTGATGCTTTCGACTTTCGACTTTCGACTTTCGACTTTCGACTTTCGACTTTCGTACTGAGTACTGAGTACTGAGTACTGAGTACTGAGTACTGGGCAGGTGTCACGACCTTTAGGTCACTTGAATGGTACAACATTGACATCTGCCATGACCTTTAGGTCACCGCAATCTCTCCATGAATCGTCTCTTTGGAAGTTGGTATTCGACTGTGTTGAGGAG
>DASYEA010000597.1:0-3965 GCA_036499265.1 Schlesneria sp.
TCGACAGCGGATTGAGAGTAATTGCGATCTCGCGTTCTCGTTTCCTTGGTTGATGATCAAGAAGAACGAGGCGTACCCTGCGTTCACCGACGCCACGTCTGATGCAAAGGCTCCCTGGCTGGCGCCTGAAGGTGCTGCTTCAGATGCCACCGGGCAGATCAACGCCTTTTTCCGCTGGAAGAACATCGAAGATTTCGCGGAGACGTTCACTATGGAACTGCGGTTGCTCAGCCCGGAAGAAATCAAGAGCGCGATTCCGTTTCCGACGGAATCCATCGCGAATGTCACCCTGCGCCGTGTGCAGAAGTTCAAGGCCGCTGAAGGGAGCACTTGCACTTGGGAACTGACTCAAGAGGGAAAGGTCGCTGCCAAGGGAACCGTACAAGCGGACGCAGAACGACTGCTGACGATTGCGCAACTGCCAATCAACCGCACGCCAAGTCAATTGACTTTGAAGGCTCGCCAGTAAGGGTTCCCGCCAGAGTCAGGGACGGGATGAGGTGCTCAAGTTCAACAGATCGGAGTTTGCCACAGGCAGCGACAACTTGTCCGCCAGCCGTTCTTCGAGAAAGACCGCGGCGATGGGGTCGGCATAGACGAGTCGCCAACCGGGGGTGAGCAGCGTCCCATTGATCTGGGCCTTCGAAACTTTGCAATCCAGAATCACAACAGGAAGTCGCCCCTCGGGATCGAGCGGCACAAGTTGCTCCCAACTGCGGTCGCCACGCATCATCCGCTTTCGAATCTCGTCGAACAGTTCAAATGTGTGACGGGAACAGACTTCTAATCGACCGTCCATAAAAACACGACCGCCGGGGCCGTTGTGGTACGAGTAAGTACTCGCAAAACCGTTGTGGGCGACAAAGGCATGATCCGGAAACCCACGCTGGCCCGCGAACAAACAGGCAGCATGGGGGAACGATCCGTAACGCTCGTCAAACCCGAATGGTTTATTCTGCTCACCGACTGCATTCCAGAGTCCCGTCACCACACTGATGATCAAGACGACTAGTGATGCTCCGATTGCGATCTGCAACCGAGGTCGTGGCCGAGAGGCGACTTGCTTGCGCAACTTCAGAATATCCTGGGCATTGGCACACAGTGTCGTGGTCGCGACGATGGCAAAGATGTTGGTGTTGCGCGTGGCTTCCCATGCGAGGTTCGAAAAGCCAGCAAACAACAAGACCCGCATGACATTCCAACGGCGATAGCTCGCAAGCCAAACAAAGCTGGCTGCAGTGAGGATCCAGATCGAAAGTTCGGCGACGAAATAGAAGTTCACAAAAGCGCGTGCTCCATTCTTCAGAAAGAAGCTCACCGGTTGGGTGAATTCGCCAATTCGAACCGAATAGAAATCTTGTTCGACCGAAAACTTTCGATACAACACCAAGGGGAAGAGGGCTCCCTGTTCGAAGTAAGGGTTGCAGAAAGCGGCGAGTCCAACCGCAATTCCAGCGTACATCAACAGCCGAGGGTGCGGCTCCGGGGGGACGACCTCCAACCCCCAGCGACCATTAGCGAGCTCGCGCACAATTCGATCAATGACATAGCAGACGCCGACGACCAGGCCGAGAATGAATAGTGAATGGCAGTTGATCCACAGAATCTGGATTAACGGCAACAGCCAGATGAGACGTGGACGTTCAGTCAATCGCGGGAGGATCCACAACCAACTTGCCAGAAAGAACTGAGTCAGCACTTCGGGCCGCTCATACCCTCGTCCCGAAATCGCGACAATCGCGGGGATCCAGAAGAGGGTTTTCAGCCAGGTTGGCAAAGTTCGCCCGGTGGCAGTCCAGGCGATGGCAACGGTCGCCGTCAGTAACGTTGCCTTTGCAATCACGACCAGGCGACCGCCACCCAGGTGATAGAGTCCTGTGATCAGCAACTGGAATCCCCAATGCAGATCGATCCAGGGCTTGTCCACGTCCATAAACGTGAACCAGTCGACCGCAGGAAGCTCGCCCCGTTCGACGATCAATTCACCGGTCCGCAGGTGCCACCAGAAATCGGTGTCATGTAACGGGAAGCAGCAGGCGAGAAAAGTCCAGAGTAAGACAAGACCAAACAACACGCCGTCGGCATTACAGCGTGACCGCCAGGAACGACGAATTGGAACTGATTGCAATGCAACGGGGGCAGGGGTTTTCGCCATGGACGAAATGCGGCTTCTGGATGACGTGCCTGGGTCTTGAAAGCAAATACAAGCACAGCGGCGCAGCGTTTTCAATGCTGGGTGATTCGGTCGATGAGCGACGAACACACCGGCAAAGCTCGATGCATGATCACATCGTTCGGAAACTCCACGACGACTCCATTGCTTAAGAACAGCCCACTTTGCAGAATCACGGTCAAAATTTGATCGCAATATCAATACTTCAACTGTCTCCGGCTTGGGACCGCTGTTCCTCGTACCGACCATCAAGAATTGCAGGCAGAAATGACACGAAATTACATATGCCGTTGCGCCGGTGCCAGTCTTCTAGTGGTGATCGCAATGCTGCCGATGGGCTGTGGACAGCAACAGACTCACGGCGCCGCGAAGCCACCCGAGACGGCCATCAAGGTCATTGTCGCCCTCCCGATTCAACAGGAGGTCACGGATTACATGGACTACACGGGGCGGACGGAGGCCGTTGAATCGGTCGACATTCGCCCGCGCGTCAGCGGTTATCTGACGAAAGTTGGGTACATGGGGAGCCTGGACTCTGAAGTCAAGGAAGGCGCGTTGCTCTTCCAGATCGACGAGCGTCCCTATCAGAATGCCCTCGAGAGTGCCAAGGCTCGGGTGGCAAGCGCGAAAGCTGCGCTCAAGACGAATGCCGCGGAACTGGATCGGACCGAAGGATTGTTCAAGAAAGGGGTCTCCGTTCAATCGGACCTGGATCGCGACATCGGTCGTAAGGCGCAGTCTGATGCCGACATCGAAAACGCCGAAGCCCAGCTAAGCCAGGCCAAACTTGATCTGGAATTCACCACGATCACATCCCCCATCACTGGCATGATCAGTAAGCCAGCATTGACTGTCGGCAACCTGGTCTCGCCAGCGACGCAATCGCTGACCTCGGTCGTCTCGGTCGATCCGATTTATGTGTATTTTGATTTGGATGAGCCATCGTTGTTGAGAATCCAGCAGAACATCCGCGATGGCAAGCTGCCAACAGGAGACGAAGGGGAGTACAAGATCCTGCTGGGTCTGGCAAACGATAAAGGGTACCCCCTGAGCGGAGTTCTCGATTTCGTCGACAACCAAGTGAATCCGAACACAGGAACCATTCGTGTGCGGGGGATCTTCAAAAACCCCAAGCCCGCACGTGGTAAACGTGTGCTGACCCCCGGACTGTTTGCGCGCGTTCGAGTTCCGATGGGTGATGCTCACTCGTCGTTGTTGATCTCTGAACGAGCCGTCGGTCGCGATCAAGGCAAGTCGTTTGTGTATATCGTTGGCCCAGAGAACAAAGTCGCGCGGCGATCGATCAAACTCGGTGCCGTGCATGATGGAATGCGAGTCGTCTTACCGGCGGAAGAGGGAACGGACGGCATCCAGAGTGGCGACCAGGTCATTATCAGCGGGTTGCAACGCGTGCGGCCGGGAGTGACAGTGGAACCGATCGTTAAATCGATGGTGGGTGCGACAGACAAATAGCGGCAAATCGGGCGTCTCTTGCTGACCTGAAACCCTCTTCGATCAGATTCCAATATGCTTGCTAAATTCTTCATTGATCGCCCCGTATTCGCCGTGGTGATTTCTATTGTGATCGTGTTCGCGGGTCTCTCTGCCTTGGCGACATTACCGATCGCTCAATATCCAGAAATCGCCCCCCCGACGGTCGAAGTCTCCTGCTCTTACCCGGGTGCGAACGCGAAAGTCGTGCAGGATACGGTCGCCGCGCCGATCGAGCAGGAAGTCAACTGCGTGGAGAACATGTTGTACATGTCTTCCACCTCGACGAACGACGGTGGTT
>DASYEA010000598.1:0-8587 GCA_036499265.1 Schlesneria sp.
TCCCTCAGCTCGACCGGAATTCCGCGCCTGGTCCTGCAATTCTTGAACCTGCCGCTGAGCCGTCGCCAACATCTCTTCGGCCGTCTGGCGAGCTTGAGCGATGACTTGATCCGCTTCTTGCCGCAAGTCAACGAAATTGAATGCCGGACGAACGGACAGTTCGCGAGCAACCTGAGCTTTAAGAATACGAGCCGTAGTCATAGTAGCAATCATCTTCTGAGCGGGGCGGCGTCAGCCCCCTGGCTCTTGGGCGTAAGCCCGTCTCTTGTTCGAAGCAATCTCATCTTGGTCAGCCCACCGGCAAGGCAATCAATCCCGAGTCTTCCAATCGACGAATACTGTCGGCAATCTGCTGCCGCACCGCTGTCATCTCACTAAGTCGCACTGGCCCCAGCGATTCCATTTCATCTTTGAAGGCCTTCGCGACGACTGGCGGAAGACACGACAAAACTTTTTGTCGCACAGGTGCCGCACTCGCCTTCAATGCCAGCGCCCATTGCCGGTCGTCGGTCTCCTGCAGAATGATTCGCAATGTCTCGTCGTCCAGCTTCAGCAGATCATCGAACGAGAACAATGTCTGGCGAAGTTCATCCGCCAGATCGGCGTCATGTTCATCTAAAGCATTCAACATGGATCGAGTTGCTGGGCGCGGGGACCGACGCAGCAATTCGGCCGCTTGCGGGATGCCACCTGCACGCACACGAGGAGGTGTCAGCCGGTCCTTTAAGGCGGCGGCAATATCGTCCAGAATCTCGGCATCGGTGGGACCGAGATGCGCCACTCGTTGCAGCACTTCTGCCTGTCGATCAGGAGCTAACCCCGCCAGAACGGCCGCCGACAATGCCGGTGGCAATTGAGCGGCGATCACTGCGATTGTTTGCGACTGTTCTTCACGTAGCAGCAATCGGATGTCGTCGGGATGCCGACCTTCGAGAAACGCAAAAGGACCAGGATTTGGCTCTGTTGGCGGCACAACGACCGGCGCCGGTTGTTCTGTTGGCAAAGGTCGCCGTGAGGAACTGACATCGCCGATCAGATCCGGGGGTTCACGCAGTTCTGTGACAGCGTTGCGTGGCAACATCGGTTTCGACTGAAAACGAACCTTGAAATCCAGCAGCATCAGATTCAATTCGTCGCCTGCAGGACTCGACGCTGCCGCGAGGGCGCTCCGAGCTTGATCCGCTTGCTCGCGCGGCAGCAGTCCCAGCACCTGGGCCGCGAGTGTCTTATCAAGATTAAGTAGCAGAGCCGCGGCTTTTTGAACGCCATTCATGGGCACATCCCGTCAATGTGGTTCATTGAGCTTCCGCCAGCCACTGACTTAACACTGCTGCTGTCGTCGCAGGATCCGATTGAGCCAACGCCAGGATTTCATCTCGCATGATCATTGTCGCAGTGATGCTTGTTGTGACCGGTGGTGCGTGGAATACAGGTTCAGGTTGAATTGGTCTGACAGCGATTTCCACTGGTGCTACGAATGGTGTGATTTCTGGGGCCGCGGGTGGAGGCGTCATGATCGGACGCGGCTGAACCGGTGCTTCCGTTTTGGTCGCAACTGGTGAGGGAGCAAGAGCCAAACGCGACAGCATCCACAGGGCGATCACAGCAAACAGGCCCAACCCCCACGAGCCGCCATGCTTCCAGGCCAGGACAGTCAACTGGTCGGTGGTGGAAAGCATTGCCTCGGTTGTTTCGAGTGGCATGTCATCGATCGTCGTCACCGAGATGGCATCATGGGGCGAACCGACCGGGATCAGCCGACCTACCGTCCGTTCGACCTTCGTCAGGATCTCTTCTTCGATGGAATCCAGATCCAGGCGGCGTTTGTTCGATTCCCCTTGCCCTTGTCGACGCGTCGCCACATGCCGGTAGTACTCGCGGGGAATCGAAACACTGACTTGAACGGCTCGTGGCATCGCGGCCAGCAGTTCCCGTTCGGAAACCTCGCGCGTGTAATCGGTCGGCGTCTGTCCGCGGAACGCCGCTGAATGATGAATCGAATCCTGTTCGTCGTCGTGAGCGACCTGCTGCACGCTGCCTGGTCGATTGGCAATCGTCATGTCGTCATTGGTGACGCGAACACGTTCGCGGCGAATAACGGACGACTTCAGATTGTCCAGATCGACATGCACTGCCACCGTGGCATGCGGGATGAATGCGAGAGCCTTCTGAATCTGCTGCTCGTACTGCCGAGTGAAATCGCGGACTCGTTGAATCAACCGGCCATCGAGCGACTCTTCGTTCGGATCGCCGGTGAAGGTCTGCCCGCGAGCGACATCGAACACGGTCACATCCGTCGCCTGCAGATCAGGAACCATGCTGGCGACTGCCTGCCGCAACGAGCCCACCAACCGAGCCGACAACTCGCGACCGGCTCGCGGCTTTACCGTGACATTCGCAGTGACGCGCGGCTTCTGGCCAAAACCAACTCTTCGTCCCGAACTGGCCACCGCGACGCGAGCGTCTTCGACATCAGGCACCGACTTAATCATCCGCCGCAGTTCTTGCAGCAGCAGTGCGTCTTTCATTTCCTGGCGATGACGATCGGTGCTGAAGGGTCCGAGTGATTCGAACTGCTTCAGGATCTGTGAACCCAGGTCCGGAGGAACCGCGTCGAATTCGACCAAGGCGGCGTTGTAACGATCCAGTTCCGTTCCGGGGACAACCAGCTTGCGGTCTTCGCGGCGATAGTTCAGCAGACCAGCCTGATTCAACGCTTTCTCGGCGGTGGCCAGTTCTTCAGTCGTAAATGTCCGGCCAAATAGGACGGCCTGGTGATCATCCGGCCGATTGAGAACAACGATCGAAGTCAGCCCCGCCAGGATCAACAACGGTACCGCCACGAAGGTCGCTCGTTGCACGGGCGACATCGCACGAAACAGCTCGACGAGCTGGCGGGTGATGCGGGGCAGGACGTCCATGTCGCAGCCAATACGGTTGTTGCAGAAAAGCCAATTGCGCGAGGGGGTTATAGCCGCGAATCGCGATTCAGAGCAATCCGAATCCGCAGACGAAACGAAGGCCGCAAGCTGCCAGCCGACTGGCTACCGGCGCAACCGTCTCGGTGTCATTCCCAAGTTGTTTGTTATTTCCGTATAATGCTTTACGTCAATTCCTAATCACGCTTTCAGGGTGCCACGGTTTTGGAGTCCTCGACAAGGCCCGTGTCTTCGGCAGTGACGAGCCGGTCTGTCAGCGAAATAAAGTGGCCGTGCATTCAAATCTTCAAAATCTGCGTCATCTGCGGACAACAATCTTGATCCGCAGATTTCGCAGAGGCACGCAGATTGAGAGATGACGATGGCCCGAAATCCCGACTGGGCGGCATGTTCGCGCCGAATCCTTGGCAAATTGGGTAGCCGCTGGAAAAATAAATGGCACGCTGTGCCTGCGGGGCTTAGGCTACAACCCTTACACCCGTAAGATTCGTCCAACCTGTCGGTTCTTTCCCAACGCGTAAACGCTGAGGCGGCAACCGACACCAGTCTGGATTTTCATCTGCCGAAGATTAAGTTTGGGATCGTTCCATCGACTGCGTAGAATATCCGGCAGTTCTTGCCGTAATTCGCCCGATCTTCCGAATCATTGCCGTACGCAAAGAGTGACCGATATGGAAAGCAAGAAATTTCTGACTGCCGAAGAAGTTGCGGCTGAATTCGGACTCGATCAAGCAGCTCTGCAGCAGTTCGTAGATTCCGGCGAAGTGCGAGCCCTCGCTGATCGGGGCACGTGGAAGTATCGCCGTGACGAACTGCAGTCGCTGGTTGAAGCCGGGAAGATCTCGTCCGACTCATTGCCTGGCGAGTCACTATCAGACGGCAATCAGGTCCTCACCTTCGACAATTCGGAAGACGACCTATCCTATATCGAGCTGGATGAAACGGCCCTCGCCGAACAGGCGACGATGATCACGAAATCTGAACCAGAAGCGGAACCGTTAGGAGACGATTGGTTCGTACCGTCGGCAGCGACCAATATGGACGCGCCGGTCAGTTCAACGTCGAGCGATGTCGCGGTTTATACGGGACCGGAAAAGAAATCAACCGGCGAAACTCCGGTGCTGGCCGAGAAGAGCGACAGCGATGTCCAAATCGCCCCCGATTATCAAGCCGCCGCAGCAGATGACCTGCCTGCGGACTGGCTCGACGCACCCGAGGAAGCCCACACTGATTCACCCGTAGGGTCAACGTCCAGTGACGTTGCGGTCTATACGGGTCCAGAAAAGAATTCGACCGGCGAGACGCCTGTCCTGGCCGAGAAGAGCGACAGCGATGTCCAAGTCGCTCCCGACTATCAAGGCGCTGCAGCAGATGACCTTCCTGCGGACTGGCTCGATGCACCTGACGAGGCCCACGCTGATTCAGCGGTAGGGTCAACGTCCAGCGATGTCGCGGTCTATACGGGACCGGAAAAGAAATCGACCGGCGAAACTCCAGTACTGGCCGAGAAGAGCGATAGCGATGTCCAGATCGCTCCGGACTATCAAGCGACTGCCGCAGATGCCGATTCCGAAGAGACCGTGTGGGATGATCTCGCTGCCGAGGCGAGCGACTCGCACCATAGCGATAGCTCGGTCCGCCTGGCCGATGATAGTGACGTTCAGTTGATGGGCCTGGCGAGCAGCAAGCTGCGAACGCCTGCCGAAGACAGCGGCATCCTGCTTGAGGATTCTCGAGTCAAACCAGACAGCGGCATCGCACTCGACGCAGGCCAACCAGATAGCGGGATTGCTCTGAATACCGGAGCCCCCGACAGCGGGATCGCGCTGGACGCGGGCGACAGTGGCATTGCGTTAGGCCACGCCGATAGCGGACTTGCCTTGGGGCACGCGGACAGTGGCCTGGCCTTGTCTGGGGAAAGCGGGATTTCGTTTGGACTCGATAGCGGATTGAGCTTGAGTGGTCCCGAAAGCGGTTTATCGTTGGAAGGCTCGGGACGCTCCCGCGGCAATGCCAAGACTCTTGCTGACATGGATCTGGCTGACGACGACAATGATCGTACTCAGACCTTAAACTTGATGGGTGAAGAAGACGACTCGTCATACGAGATCAATCTCGACGAGGGAGATGCGACCGCCGAGCTCTTGCTGGGTGACGATGATGATCTGGACGATACGTCGGCCACCGTTGTTCGTAAGGGCCGTCCCAAAGCGGGCAGCCTGAGCGAAGCGTTCGATCTGGACGACGAGACCGAAGTCGAAGATCTGGAAATTTCCGAAGATCTCGATGCCGGATCTGAAGCCGAAGTCGAAGAGTTTGATGCGGAAGAAGAAGTCTTCGACGCGTCGGACGAAACATTCAGCGGCGACGAAGTCGCGACGCTGGACGGTGAGGAAGAGGACGAAGACTATCTCGAACCTGCGGGCAAGTCGAAGAAGGCCGCAGCCGGACCGAAAGAACCAGCCTGGGGTGCCGCCATGGCCGTTGGCCTGGTCGCCTGTTCGCTCTTCCTGGCTGCGAACACGCTGATCATTTGGACTGGCGTCTCGTCGATGTGGAGCGGCAACGATTCCGAAGGCCCGGGCGGTTCCTTAATCCAAACGTTCGGTGACTTGATCAAGTAGGGTGAATGCCGATCGGCCTTCAAAGTAGACGGCATTCTCCGAATGCCGAGGTCTGCCTGATTTCGTCATTCCCGCGAAGGCAGGAACCGACCGTCGCGTCCCTCGACATCTCTGCACGAACGACGGACCCTTGATGATGAGGCACTAATCGACAGTCGTGCCGTTCGCGTCGATGATCCGAATGTTATTGATCTTGCCAAACAGCTTCGAGCTGGCCAAGCGTTGTTTGGCCGCCTCAATCGTGTCGTAGGTTTCGTTGATATAGAGATCGATCGTTCCGGTATCTCTGAGATCGATCACGACGCGATACGGGGGAACTGATCTGTTCTTCGGCGGTGCCACCACGATCGTACGAGCCACACGGAAGCCGATGTCAGAACTCGGTTTTGAAACCGATGCCGCGCCGCGCGCGGCCGAACGGCAATTGAGGGCCGGCGTGTTCCAACTGCCGCCGCGAGTCACCTTTTCCGAGCCGCCACTTGGGCCAAGCGGATCCTTCGTTTGGGCTCGTTCGTACGCATAGTAGTCATACCAGTCGTAACACCATTCGGACACGTTGCCGTGAATGTCGAACAGGCCGTTGCCATTGGAGGTCTTCAGTCCGACACGATGAGTCATACCCTGACTGTTGCCGGGTGAGTCGACCGTGCCGCCGTACCACGCCCCCTGGCCCAGTAACGCGATGGGCTCGCCCGTTGAGTACGCCGTCGTCGTGCTGCCGCGGCAGGCGTATTCCCATTCGGCTTCCGTCGGCAGTCGGTATCCCGAACCACCGATGACAGTCACGTCCGCGGTATGAATGGAATCGCCATTCCGTTCAATCGCGTCGAGCGTGTAATACGCCTTCAGATTGTCCTTCTTGCTGAGTGCGTTGCAGAATTCGATCGCATCGAACCACGTCACGCTCTCCACCGGGAACTGTCGAGTCACGATCGCGCCGACTTTAGCCTCCGCAGATCCTCCCTTCGCAAACGCACTCGGGTTCCGGGCCATGATTGTTTCGTATTCGGCCTGCGTCACTTCGGCGATGCCGAGATAAAACGACTGAGTGATTCGCGTCGTATGCTGCTGCTCACCGCGGGTATGCCCGTCTTCGGATACCAATGACCCCATCTCAAAGCCACCGGCACGAATCAACGTCAGTTTCATCCCGGTTCCGGGCGATGAGAAGATCCCAGCCGGTTGCCGATCCTGAGCTCCCGCAGACATCACGATAGTGAACACCACCAAAGCCGCAACGCAAGCTGAATGTCGACCGCAGCGATCCATGATTCACTCCACTAATTCTGCGAGACCCTGCAGACAAACATAGCTCATGCCAGCCTCAACATCGCAAAGTCTTGGCCTAGCGTGAGTTCCCGATCTCAAGGCCGTGGCACCCTGTCTCAGATTCCGCGTCATGCGCGAAGAGCAATTTCCGCCGCAGCCGGTGCTGCTTCGGTTCGTCATTCCCGCGCCTGCGGGAATCCAGGAAGTGGTTACGACGAGCTAACGTCCAAGCAACTAAGGAATAAGGGCCGCCGCTGGCCAGTGCCCGGCCTTAACCAAACTGGCAATGTCGCAAGCTGCAGACAATCTCTGAACAGATGATTCCGCCAAGTCGATGAAAACGCACACCCTCGCGACCTCTGCTCTTCCAATTTTCAATTTGCATTTTGAAATTCGCAATTTGCAATATTCCCATCAGGGACCACCGTCATGTTTGTCAGTGCTCTGAACGACGGCCACGGCAAACCCGTCGACTGGTGGTTCGCCTATAAACTGCCCAGCGGCATCGGTCCGCGCAAGCACACAACCGGAGACGAGTACCTGTACTGCGATTCCGAATGGGGTTCCGAGTTGCATCTGTCACCGCAGAAATTGCACGTCGGACGGAATGCTCTGGCGGACACGCTGCATCAGTTGCAGGTCGAAGATCGTCACACTGGCTACATCCTGTGGAACGACGAGATTCCCCCGACGAAGCAGCATCCCAAGCCATCAAACAATTCGTCGAAGGGGCACACCAAGGGAGTGCTGGCCTTCAACGAGAAAACGAACAGCGGGTTCTATCTGCTGCATTCCACACCGCGATTTCCCGCCATCGGCCAGATCGAGCTTCCCGACAACGAACGCGAATACGGGCAGACGTTCCTGTGTGTCACATTGAACTTCGCGACTGTTCTAAAACTCGCCGAAATCCTGCGAGTGCATCACGAACCCCAGGTCTATGCGTCGCAGAACCTGCCGACTGATCCCACATCGCCTCTGGCGAAGCTGGCCGCGGAAGACCATCGTCACCACGATCCCAAGCATCCGGGCTATATCGATTTCGCGTTTCGCTCACGCGGTCGCAATGACTTTCGGATGTTCGCGAAGAATAAGAAGTGGAGCGAGCCGACGCATGGCAAGTCTGATGGCAAAGACTTCTGGAACCATCTGGTTGGCCCGGCCCTGCGCGACAACATCGATGTCGAAACCTGGCGACGTGGCCGCGTCTTCGAAAACGTTGTCCCCGGCAGCCGCGAAGTGACGCTGGATATCCTGGGCATCGACCTCGCCGCGATCGGCTACAAAGGCTATCAGTGGCCGTTCACGAAGGACCATGCGAAGTGGGCCAGCACCGAACACCGCCCCCCTGGCCTGTTCCTGCGACATCCCGGTTTCGTGGTGATCGCCGACATCAATCGAGACATGTCGCAATCCAAACGCAGCGGCGGCGGCCTGGCCTTCCAGCACGACGGCATCTGGCAGGCGTTCAAGTCGGTCATGAAGGTCGAAACAACAATCAAGCAGAGGCCACACAAAGCCGCGTGACCCAGGCTCTCATCAAAGTAGAAGGCACGCTCCGTGTGCCGTCTCTTTTTTTCGTATTTCGTAGCCAATCTCGCCAAGAGATTGGGCGAAGTCGATGTGCAATCAATCCCGACGATCCATCGCCCAAGGTCTTGGCGACCTTGGCTACATGAAGAAAGGCAGACGGCACACGGAGTGTGCCTACTACTCTGGGAAAACGGACATTCGCCAACGGTATCTGGACCTAGT
>DASYEA010000599.1:0-2879 GCA_036499265.1 Schlesneria sp.
TAGCGCTGAATCTCTACTTCTTCGGCACGTGTCGACTTCCCGGTGAGGAATTCATTTCTTCTGTCGTCGCTCGATAAAACGCTCCAGTGTGCCGCGGCGGCTTTCGTCTAGGCTGAAGGTGACGAAATGAACGCAACCATCATCAGCGACGGCGAAGTCGACTTCGATTCCGTTTTTCTCGGCACCATCCCAGCTTCGTTTTCCGGATCGACCGGCTTTCCAGTAAGCAGGTTTTCGCAGATCAATGAGCGGTACTGTGGTACCAGATTGGACATGGATTTCTTCAATCTTCACGGTCGTCTCGAACTTCTCAGCCATGAACATCTGCTTGCGTAGCGCGACGCAATATTCACCCCAGTTACGATCACTCACTGCCATGGCGTCATCCTTCGTCGAACTAAATTTCCGTCATGAACTCGATGTACGAGTCCATCGTGATGCAGTGCATCGTAGGGGTTTTTGCCCAATGTTGCGCTATTGAAATTTGGATTTAGCACGTTTTCTCTATCTCGCATCAGCCAGTGATACGGTTGCAATCGTCGTAAGTTCAGCGGTGCATTCAGCAGAACGTGCCGTGAAGTCCGCATGCCTCAATGCGATTTATTTATGACCGGCGTCATCGTTTCGCTCTGAATCTTGATCTGGATCAAGCTTGGTGAGGACTCGTTTGGTGTGAAGGTAAAGAGGTCGTATGTGCGTCGAGGCATAACGCGGGATTGCGGGACAGCGCCTGCTGCCGTCGGCAAGCGATATCTTCACGGGAGGGTCGCTCGATGTACATGGTCGAGATTTCTACATCCGTCAGTTGCGCGATATGAAGTTCTCGCCCGACCTGACCGGATTGACTTCGAAATTGCTGGGCTACGACGCAAACATGTGTGGTCAGATGCCTCCCCTCAGGCCTACTAGCACTCAGGTGGTCAACTCTAGTTCACGAATACTTGGGGTCGTCAATTCGAAATCGCGGAACCATTCCTTGATCGCGATTCTGAGGCTTCGCGGTATTCCTGTTCGCCTCACCACAGCCGTAATTGAATCAGTAGTCATTAATGCGATTTGCTTTGTGTCGCGAGCTTAGCTGTACCATTTCAATTTTTCGCAACAGATTGTTGACTTTTTGCCAGTTTGGCCGATACGATCCTGCATCGATTTTTGCGATACTGTGCTAGTGACTCTATCTCCCAAACAGATACCTCTGACCTCCAATGAACCTTCGCGATCTTGAGCTTTTTTGCGAAATTGCAAGCTTTGGTAGCTTTTCGAAAGCGGCCAAAGCCAACGGAATGTCGCAACCAGCCGCAAGCGAAATCGTGAAGGCTTTGGAAGAGCAACTGGGGTGCGAGCTACTCAATCGTGCAGTTCGTCCACTGGAGTTAACCCCTGAAGGGAAAATATATTACGACGGATGTCGTGAGTTGCTAGACGACTATCGGCGGCTGGAAGATCGGATCCTACAGCGTCGCGATAAGGTCGTTGGTCCCGTCCGGGTGGCATCGATTTACTCTGTTGGTTTGCTGCAAATGGACTGCTACGTCAAGGAGTTCGAGCGGCTCTACCCTGACGCCGCGCTAGACCTGCAATACCTGCATCCGGAAGAAGTGCTGGCGCGGGTTGTTAACGAAGAAGTTGACCTTGGATTGATGTCTTTCGCGCCTCGTCGGCCGGATTTAATTTGTGAAACTTGGCAGGATCAGCCGATTGTCGTTGTTGCCGCGCCACAGCACCGGCTGGCCGGCCGGAAGTCGCTGCAGGTGGGTGAACTGGATGGCGAATCGCTGGTTGGATTCACTGCCGAATTGCGGATGCGGCAAGAGATTGACCGCTGGCTGAAGCAGGCGAAAGTCTCAGTCAATATTGTTCATGCGTTCGACAATATCGAGAACATCAAGCGAGCGGTCGAAGTGGGGTCGGGAATCGGCTTGTTGCCGATCACCACGGTCCGCCGTGAATTGGAGATTGGCTCGCTGGTCGCCATCGAACTGGAAGATGTTGTGTGGGTTCGTCGACTCGACATCGTCTATAAGCGAACGAAGCCATTTACGACGGCGATCAGCCGACTGCTTGAGCTTCTGCATCAAGATCCGGAGACGTTCTCCCGAACCGGCCACGCGCACGATGCTGCCGGTGCAATCTCAGCCACGGATGCTACCTCTGTCCCCTCCGTGCCTCAATGAGAGCGAAACCTCGTAAACCTGGCGAGTCCGCCCAACGACTCGCAATCGCTTAACCTTCACGACAATCGGCCCCGTTGGCCCGAACGTCGCCCCTGCGAACCCTGTCCTTGGGTTCGCAGTCCCGAATGAGATGAATGTCCGTTGAAGATCACATGCGCGGGAACGCGCCGCAGTACAAAGAGACGATTGATATGACCGATCCGCTTTACCTACGCCAACCAGAACTGTTTCACTCGGATGGAACACCCAAGGCCATTGGTCTGTACGATCCGGCCAACGAACACGATTCGTGCGGTGTCGGTTTTGTTGCACACATCAAAGGCGAGAAGTCACGACAGATCGTCGATGATGCCTTGCGAATGCTGAAGCATATGGCTCACCGCGGCGCGTGTGGCTGCGAAGTTAACACGGGTGACGGTGCCGGGATCGTCACGGCGATTCCCCATGACTTCCTCGCCAAGGTGGTCAAACAGGATCTGAGCTGCACGCTGCCAAAGCAGGGTGAATACGGCGTGGGTGTCGTATTCCTGCCGACCAATCCCGAGCAGCGACAGATCGCCAAAGAAGCGGTCAACAAGTTGATCGTCGAGCAGGGACAGACGCTGATTGGCTGGCGTCCACTGCCAACGGACGCAGACGGGGCAGACATCGGCCCGTCCGCTCGTGCAGCGATGCCGACGTTCGAGCAACTGTTTGTCGCGGCCA
>DASYEA010000600.1:0-1725 GCA_036499265.1 Schlesneria sp.
CTGTGACGATCGGGCAATGGAGTTGTGGACGCGACGAGCCGCTGCTGTTTATGGCGGGTCCCTGCGTCATCGAAAGCGAAGAACTCGTCCTGGATGTTGCCAAACGGCTCGCAGACTTGTCTGCAACTCGCGGCGTGCAAATCGTCTTCAAATCGAGCTTCGACAAAGCGAATCGCACCAGTATCGATAGCTTTCGTGGGCCCGGATTAGAACGCGGACTAGAGATTCTCGCGAAAGTGCGTGAGGTCACCGGGTTGCCGTTGCTGACCGATGTTCACGACCCCAGCCAGGCAGAGCCTGCAGCCGCTGTCTGCCAGGTCTTGCAGATCCCGGCCTTCCTGGCTCGGCAAACCGATCTGGTGGAAGCGGTCGCCGTGGCGACGGCGCGTCACGGAGGGATCATCAACGTCAAGAAGCCGCAATTCATGGCTCCCGAAGACATGATCCATGTCGTGAAAAAATGTGAATCGTCGGGAAATCCGAATGTTCTTCTTACGGAACGTGGAACGATGTTTGGTTATGGTCGTTTGATCAACGATTTCCGCTGCATTCCTGTAATGCAGGGATTCGGCGGTCCGGTCATTTTCGATGCGACTCACAGCGTCCAAATGCCGGGTGGAGCCACCACGGGAGGGCGACGCGAGTTGGTCCCATTCCTGGCTCGCGCCGCGGTGTCCTGTGGCTGCGACGGCGTCTTCTTTGAAACCCATCCCGATCCCGACAAGGCATTGAGCGATGGGCCCAACATGGTTCCGTTGGCGGAACTGCCTCGCCTGATCGACCAATTGGTCCAATTGCGGAAGCTGGCGTTGGAGTTTCGATATTGATTGTTCATAACTTCTGACTGCAATGATCTTTGGGTAGAGTGACCTGCGGAGCGGTCGTGCTGCGAGACGCGACCAACGCCAGTCAGATTGCAATCCTAAATTTGTTCAACACCTACGAGCAAAACGACGTAGGTCAGCCGAATTCCCTGTGAGCACGCCATTTAGTAGCCGAGCATCATCGACATGAGACTTCCGCGTCTGTTTGCTGTTCCTGCAATTCTTCTGATCTTGGCGAGCATCGTCGGATGCCCGGGAAAACGCCAAGTTTCGAACGCGGGGGCCAGCTCGAATGAATCGTCCGCCGACGATCTGCTCGTGAGTGCCGTGCATCAACTGCGGCCGCTGAACTATTCGATCGACGCTGCGGCGGATAAGCCCATCAGCCTCTTGAACTCGTGGCGCGGCCTCGCGCCAGATCCGTCGCCAGTCGTCGATGAAAAAGTTCCGGCTGGCTGGATCGATGAAAGCCAGGAAGTGCGGCTGAAGGCAGAGAACTTTGATCTGCTTGATGCTGTTCATATCCGCGACGCGATGTTGACACACGCGATTGCCAGTTACCTCTCGACCCGTGCCAGTGACGAAGTGGGGCAGGCTCAAGCGGTGTTTGACTTCGTCATTCGCAACGTGGCACTTCGCAGTGATGATGATCCGGACATGCCGCTCGGGATTTACCAAATCCTGCTGTTGGGCCAAGGAAATGCCGAGGATCGTGCGTGGGTCACGGCGTCCCTGTTTCGCCAACTGCGCCTCGACTGCGTCATCGTGCGACCGAAGGGTGATAAGGCACCGGACAACTGGCTGCTGGGCGTTCTTTTGAAGGGGCAGGTCTACCTGTTTGATCCACGCTTGGGACTCGCCCTGCCGTCTGGTGACGATGCCTCGAAAGTTACTCCGCCCG
>DASYEA010000601.1:0-2517 GCA_036499265.1 Schlesneria sp.
GGAAAACTCGAACCGGCGAGCGTTGTCGCATTGCTGTCGTCAACGGATCCAGTGCTCAAGCAAACGGCCTTGTGGTTGGTCGAACGCCATCCTGAGTGGGGTGACGCCGTCGCCGGTCATCTGCGTCGCCAGTTGGCTCGATCGGATCTGGCAGATAACGATCAAGCAGAGCTGATCTTGTTGCTCGCCAGATTCGCGGGGGAGGCTACCATTCAGGAACTGCTGGCAATTCAGCTATTCACACCCGCGGCTGGCCAGGTCACATCGACTTCGCAACGAATCGCGCTAGCTGCGATGCAGAAGTCTGGCTTGAAACAGATGCCCGAATTGTGGCTTGCTCCCTTGTCGCGAGTGCTGTCAGCATCTGAGGGGGATCTCCAGTCTGGCGACATTGCTGTGGTGCGGTCGCTGCCACTGCCGAAGAGTGGAATAGATCAACTCCTGATTGCGCTGCGGCAGATCGCAACGCAACCGCAGTCGTCCATTGAGCGAAGAATCGAAGCCATGGCCGCATTGCCTGCGGGCGCAACTTTCGATGATTCACTTATGGAATTGCTGCTGAACAACCTCGGTGAGCATGCGTCGGTCAGCACGCGATCGGCCGCTGTGGAGGTTTTGATCAAGGCGAAGCTCAGTGGTACCCAGCAGTTCTCTGTTGCCGCGGCGATCCCAGGTGTGGGACCACTTGAGCTTAATCGATTGCTAAGTGTGTTTGATTCCGCGACCGACGAAAACGTCGGTCGAAAGCTGATTGCGGCCCTGCGGCAGTCACCAGTGCTAACAAGCCTGCGAGTTGATTCTGTGAAACTGCGCATGGCGAAGTTCCCGCCAATCGTGCAGAAAGAGGCGGAGCCACTCTATGCGGAAATCAACGCCGAAGCAGGGCGACAACAGCAGCGACTGGACGAAGTCGTCAACTCGCTTGGCAAAGGTGATGTGCGCCGCGGGCAACTGGTCTTCCAGAATTCAAAGGTCGCCTGTTCGGCGTGCCACGCGATTGGATATCTGGGTGGGACCGTTGGTCCTGACTTGTCGCGGATCGGGCAGATTCGTTCTGAGCGAGATCTTCTAGAGGCACTGTTGTTTCCCAGTGTCAGTTTCGTTCGTAGCTACGAGCCGATTCTGATCGTCACCAAGTCGGGGAAATCGTTCAACGGGCTGATTCGCCGGGAATCGGCCGACGAAATCACCCTGTTGACGGGGGCGAAAGAGGAAACGCGGATTTCCCGTGATGACATTGAGGAGATTCGGCCGGGTACCGTGTCGATCATGCCAGCAGGTCTGGACACCCAGCTCACGAAAGAGCAGCTCGCGGATCTCGTGGCGTTTCTGAAGTCGCGTCAATGATTGCGATCAGGCTGCAGAGCCAATCACTTCGGAAAGCCGTCGTGCGTCTTGCTCACCACCAGGCCGCGATCGTCAATCTCGACTGTGATCGAACGCGAGTTTGATCCTTGCCATGTCTTGATCGATTCGTACGAATGTGGCTTGCGGCCACCGAGAATCTTTTCGACTTCATCCAAAGTCATCCCCGTCTCGATGCGTTGGAAGTTCGCCATGTTGATGGGATCTGCGCATCCCGACAACAACAGCAAGCCAAAGGCCGCAACGAGGGGAAAGATTCGGTTCATGAAATTTACGCCAACTGCTCGACGATTCGTGGAATCAACTTCGCAAGTTTCTGACCACCGACCGCGGCGTTCGCCAGGATCTTTTGAATGTCGACTGGTTCCAAGTGGTCTGGCAAGCATAAGTCGGTCACGACAGAGAATCCCAACACCTGCATGCTGCTGTGAATGGCGACCAATACTTCGGGAACAGTGGACATCCCGACGACATCCGCTCCGAACGCTTTGAGCATTCGGTATTCAGCGCGCGTTTCCAAGTTGGGTCCGGGAACCGCGACGAAGACACCTTTGGGCAGGTAAATCCCCAACTCCAGCGCCGCGGAGCGGGCTAGGTCGATCAGTTTGTGACTGTAGGGTTCGCACAGATCCGGCCAGCGTGGGCCTAGACGATCCTCGTTGACACCGCGCAGCGGATTGTCGGGCATCAGATTGATGTGGTCTTCGATCACGACGACGTCGGCCAGGTCGAGTTGCGGGTTGATTCCTCCGGCAGCATTCGTCACCAACAACGTGTCGGCCCCCAGCGCCTTCATCACGCGGACAGGAAAAGTGACCTGCTGTAGCGAATAGCCTTCGTAGTAATGAAAGCGTCCCTCCATCGCGACGATGGGGACTCCACGCAATGTTCCGCAGACCAGCCGACCGGCGTGCGAGGGCGCAGTGGAGATCGGAAAGTGGGGAATCTCGCCGTAGGGGATTGCCGCTTGAATTTCGATCTGTTCTGTCAGACCGCCCAAGCCCGTCCCCAGAATCATGCCAACTTTGGCCGGTCCTGTCCAAGACTGCTGAATGAACGAGACAGCAGTTTGAATTTGATCGACAAGCCCATGCACGATGCCACTCCTCGTCCCGCGTGCGTCTTCATCAATTAAAAAAGCACCGGCCAACG
>DASYEA010000602.1:0-1685 GCA_036499265.1 Schlesneria sp.
CGGCGAGGCGACAATGTGGGGACTTCAATGGTGGTTCGTCGCGGTGACGCTGGTCCTCTTTCCAATGCGCGCATTGCGACCGGCCCAGTTTTTTTTACTGATGACGCTGGCGGTCGACATTGCCGCTTTGTTGCTGGCGGGAATGATCGCGCCCATTACATTGGAAGAACACATCGGCGGTTCAAGTCATCGCTTTCTGATGCAGTTAGCTCCGGGAGCGTTATTGTTCTCCATCGGGCAGATCTGGGTCCGAGAACCTCCTCCGAATGCCGCGTGAAACTGGCATCTGTCATGCTCGCCGCGCATGATGTAGGCACCTTGAGTTTCCAGCCAGGAGCATTCACGATGACGAGTTGGCGTCTGACAGCCTGCGCGACCACGTTGACCCTATCGACACTGAGCGTTTTGGCCTTTGCTGAAGACGTCCCCATTCCCGATGTCATCGAGTTCAATCGAGACGTGCGGCCGATTCTGTCTGAAAACTGTTACGCCTGCCACGGCCCCGATGGCAACAAACGCGAAGCAGAACTGCGACTGGATACAGAAGCGGGGTTGTTCGGAATAGGTGCCAAGAAGCACCCAATCGTCCCATCGCAACTCTCTGAGAGCGATCTGTATCAACGACTGATGACAACTGTCGCCGATGAGAAGATGCCACCCGTCGATTCTGGCAAACAACTCACGGGTCGCGATATCGCGACCCTTAAAAAGTGGATCGAGCAGGGAGCACGATGGCAAGGACACTGGGCGTTCATCAAGCCCGTTCGAGCGACACTCCCTGAAGCGACGGAACCAGGATTCAGCCGGAACGAGATCGATCGATTCGTCTTATCGCGATTGCAAGTGGCGGGACTGAAGCCCTCTCCGGAAGCAGATCGGGTCACACTGATTCGGCGGCTCTCCTTCGATATGACGGGGCTTCCACCGACCATCGAGCAAGTCGATCAATTCGTTGCAGACACCAGCTTGGATGTCTACGAAAAGCTGGTCGATCGTCTGCTCGAATCGCCTCACTACGGCGAACGGATGGCCCTCTATTGGCTCGATCTGGTTCGGTTTGCCGACACCGCGGGCTATCACAGCGACAATCCTCGAGATATCACGCCATATCGTGACTATGTCATTCAGGCATTCAACCAGAACATGCCGTTCGATCGGTTCACGGTAGAACAACTGGCCGGGGATCTCCTCCCCTCGCCCACGACTTGGCAGAAAGTGGCTTCGGGCTACAACCGCTTGCTGCAGACAACAGAAGAAGGGGGAGCACAGGCCAAGGAATACACCGCCAAGTATTCGGCAGATCGAGTTCGAAACGTCTCCAGCGTCTGGTTAGGCGCGACGATGGGCTGCGCCGAATGCCACGACCACAAATATGATCCCTTCACGCAGCGCGACTTCTACAGCATGGCGGCCTTCTTTGCGGATGTGCAAGAGACGGCAGTCGGTCGCCGCGAACCCGGCATGCCGGTGCCATCGGCAAACGATGAGAAGGAACTGGCGCGTCTGAGTTCAGAGGTGGCATCGGCGCAGCAACGGTTGGAATCAGCAGTCGCCGCACTGGTCGCTTCAAAACCAGATTGGAATGACGAACTGAAGACGGCGTCGACGTGGCGGCAAATGGAGGCTTCGGACATCAAGGTCGACGGTGAATCGCAACTCCGCAAGCAAGAGGACGGCAGCTATAA
>DASYEA010000603.1:0-8568 GCA_036499265.1 Schlesneria sp.
CGCGCCCATGACTCGCGTAATGAGACCACATCAAAAGGTTGTCGTTCGTTTCTGTGAAGCATACGAGTCCAAATTCGCCCACAGATTTGAACGTGCTGTCTGCGAAGTCTTGGATCTTCCTTTTTATTTGTGGGACTGGCGTACTTGGTGCGACCCCAAGCTTCGCTCGTAACTTGTTCGCGACTTTGTCTGTGGGGGAATCTAAGACGAGTGGCATACCCCTGTCGAAAGGATCGTTGAATTTGCTGGGGTGAGAAAAGTAGATCGTGCGATTTTTCAGATTCTCCAAAGTCTGGAGCGAATACGATTCATAGCGATAGAGAGTCGGCGGAATTAAAGTGGGCGTGGATGGCATCGAACATCCTATTCACGGTAGTCGGGCATCAGTTCGACTAATGTTTGCACCATCACCTCTCACGCACAAGAAGAAATTGACTTGGCACCATGTCGTCGATGCTCAATCCTGTTGATTAATCGTTAGCGTGCATAATGGGAATGGCCTCATTGCCAGGACGATCAGACTAAGATAAATGAAATAGGCCACGGAAATGATCAACCAGATGTCGATCGGTAAAGGTTCCGAGAGCTGCGCGACATTGCACATCAATTCGATCGCAAACAGTAACGCGACCGCAGCAGCAAACGCCAACTGCCGCGGTACCGCCGGTGAGCCAGCATGTTGGAGATGCGTGGGGCCGGCGGAGGCACGTATCAACGACGCAAATACTGGAACCATGACTGCAGCCAACAACGAAGCCAAGTGATTGCGGCCCAGAAGATAACAGGCGCAGGCCGGTATCACTGCAACTATAACTGGCAACAGGCCGTCCCAGCAGATGATTGCCGACCATCTCAAGCAAGCCTCCTCCACTTCAGTATGATCGAGGCAGCCACTCGCAATTAAGTGTACCGACTTTCAGTTACTGGCCTAAGGGACTTGCTGCGGGACTCGTGCTGGGACTTGGGGTTCGGGTTGCAAGGCCAGGTCCATGGTTGAGATGTAGACCACCATTGCGACTAACATCACGATCACTCCCCAAAACTTCCAATCCCGATGAGCCCTGGTCCAGTAAGGACTTGGCGCACCGTGCTCGCCGTGTGGTTTGTCGGGGTGAGAATGAGAATGCTGCGGATGATTCATGGACGGGCCTTTGAGCACTGATCGGAGGACCGAATCAGTGCCTGCTCGGACGGTTTTGATCGATTGAACGACAGTTCCTTGGCTGGTCACACTGGATCTTGATAGAGTGCCGACCTTGGAATGTTTGAGAAGTATCCCGACGAACCGCTGGATGTGCAAGCCGATCCCCTTGAGACGGACGGGCAACCTGATCACGGCAGGATGAACAGAATGAACTGCCACTTCAGGACGGCGTCGTCGGCAATGCTCTGTCCGTCAGTGACTTAGAAAGCCTCTCGTGGAATCACGGTTCACCGTCGCGTTCTTTTGTGCCACTGAGGACCACGTCGGAGCACCCTCATTCATTGAAATTGAGCCACCGGCCGCGGGTGAATTGGCAAGAATGATGTCGAAGGCCGAAATTGTGGCCACGTGGGAGCAGATCAAATACAAGTACGCTCAGCAAATCATTGTTGTCACGGATGGCAAGATCATCGCGTGCTCGACATTCGCGGTCACGGTCCCGCGTGAACTCGTCTGGCTTTATGATTCCGCTCAAGATCGGCTGGATGCGAAAATTGCGCATCTGAAGAACTGACAACGCTAACGCAAGGCTACTAAGCGATGGAGACCTGATTCTCGTAATGTGCTCGCCTAAGCACCAAACTGCGCTTTCAGGAACGCATGAAACGTGTTGGGACCAAGCGGTAGGCCACTTGCGGCTTCCCAAACGGCAATCTCGGCTTCGCTGAACTCGCGAAGATTCACGAGAGAGACATTGTCCAGTTTGAGCAATGTGCAAACGAAAATTGTCGCGCCTCGATCGACCAGGCTGCGTGCAACGACCTTCTGGTCGCCATCCACGCGATTAACGGACGTGATCTTTAGACTGCGTGACATAAGGCATCCGAGAAAGGTAGAAGCGGCAATGACTGCTGCAGACTACCTGAACTCAGTCCGAAAAACCCAACCGGGCGCGGAATTGGATCGCGTTAGTCGAAGTTATTCCTTCGCAACCGTTTCCACCCATTGCATCAACTGCTGGAACTGATACGCAAATGTCGGTTCGTCGCTGCCCATCGGGCTCTTGAAGAATGAGGCGAGATGGGACATGACTCCGGCTTTGCCTCGACGTGCTTCGCGTTCGGTGAGACGGATCAGGTCGATGACCAGTGGGGCGGCGAGCAGGGAATCGCAGCCTTGCCAGATGAACTGCAGCACCATCGGCGTGCCGAGGAAGCCTTGGAAGTGGATGTGGTCCCAGGCTGTTTTCCAGTCGCCCAGCGATTCGATGTATTCAATGGAGACGAGCGACTGCGGCTTGTAGCCGAGGATTTCGGTGAGCAGGTGATCTTTCGATTTCACCTTGTTCGCTTTGTTGACGGGATCGTCGAGGACCTTGCCGTCGAGGTTGCCGAAGATGTTGTGACCGACCCAGCTCATGACCTTCAGATTGCGGGCGGCGAACATCGGGGCCAGCACGGCCTTCATCAATGTTTCGCCGGTCTTGCCGTCACGTCCGGCGTGCACGACCTTCTGCTCAAGAGCGTACTCGTACAGACCGGGGAGATCGGATCCGATCGAGGGGGTGAAGTTCACGAAGGGACTACCAGCCTGGATTGCCGCAATCGCGTAGAGCGTGCTGGCGGGGATCGGCGAGGCTCCCTTGGCTTGCAGTGAGCGTTGGATCTCGGCCCAACCCCAGTTGCGGATCTCATCGGGCGGTGGCGGTTCGGTCGAGGAGACGTTGACGACGATCACGCGTTCGAGCTTTTCGCGCGTCTTGAATTCGCTGATGTCTTTGGCGAGGCGATTCACTGCTTGAGCGGCAGTCTCTTTGTGAGTCTTCGCGGCCGCGGGTCCGGCCAGCGAGTCGATTTTCGAACCGACGTTGACCAGTGTTCCGGGACGCACGTTCTTATCGAATTTCGCCAACTGCGAAGCGATGGACGAGAGTGTTGCCGCGCTGAACACGTGGGATTTTTCGAGCAGCACCTGAGCTTCAGCGGCAAACGTGGTTTCACGGATTTCGTGACCACCGATGACGAGTTCATCCCAGCCCACGAGATCCAGAGCCGCAAACGGAGGAAGCGCGCTCACCAAGCCGTTGGTCTCGGTCAAACCTTTGCGCAAGGCACAGAGTCCGACAACGACAGTCGTCGCCACTCCGCCCCAAGCTCCGACCAGCCAGACTCCGACCTTCCGCTTTGCCATCCTTCGCCTTCCACTGCTGCAAATCGTGATGCATTCATCGAAAACTCGCGAATCCACAGTTTAGCAGAGGCTGCAACTCATCGCGAGCGACTGATTCATACTGTTTGCATCTGCCGATGCGTGTACTGCTCAGAATGCGAGCCCTGTCGACCTGTCCGGACGAACGGAGAAATACGATTGCAGGGGTCGCGAAATCTCCGCGAAATTCAACGCCTTGGATTGGGCCACCCGCGGAAGATGAGACTGCTCGGTTGCGAGTGGATCGAACATCCGGCTAACGTACCGGCGTGATGGGAACAACTCAGCATTTACATTCAGGAACAGGACTCATGAAAAAAGCGACTCAACTGCTCGCGCTCGGCCTGGTCGTGGCTTTGGCATTTTCGTTGGGAGCGGCTGCCAATCAGCAGCCGGCATCCGAGTCGCCATTCGCGAGTGAAGTCATTGATGTGGGAATGGTGGTCAGCAACCTCGACAAGTCACTGAAGTTCTACAAGGAAGTCCTTGGCTTTGAAGAAGTCGACGGCTTCAAAGTGCCGGGGCAGTTCGCACTCGACTCTGGCCTCGCCGACAACAAATTGTTGGACGTGCATGTGCTCGTGTTGGGCAAGGGTGAGAAGGCGACCAAGTTGAAACTGATGCAGTTCAAGACGGCTCCAGGGGCGCGAGTCGATAACACCTTTATTCACTCGTCGTACGGTATTCGCTATCTGACAGTTGCCGTGAAGGATGTGAATGCGGCCATTGCTCATGCGGAAAAGGCTGGAGCCAAGCCGATCGCCAAGTGCCCCGTTCCATTGCCTGAAGGCTTTCCTGACGGTTTGGCATTGGCCAACTATCGCGATCCAGACGGTAATCTGATTGAACTGGTCGGCCCTTGGAAGAAATAGGTCTCCGACCGAAAAGCATAACGAAAAAGCCGCCGACTTGGATGAGTCGGCGGCTTTGGAAAACGATCGTTGAAGAGCCGGGCTAATTCTCAGTCTGACTTCTTCGACGAACTATCAGAACCCTTCGAACCGGAATCTGGCTTGGGAGCGGAATCACTCGACGGGGCTTTGTCTGCTTCGGCGGATTTCTTGTAGGCATCGCTGCGGTAGTCGGTCAGATAGAAGCCTGACCCTTTGAAGATCAAGCCGGCGCCGCCGCCGATCAGTCGCCGAGCCTTCTTCTTGCCGCAGCTGGGGCACTTCTTCGTTGGCTCGGCCTTGATGGACTTAAACTCTTCCCACGTGTGTTCGCAGGCGTCGCATTTGTAATCGTAGGTGGGCATGGCAGTGGGTCGGATCTGGAGGAATGAAAGGTTCGACTACTCGGCTTTGGCGACAATCACTTTGCTCGGCCGAACAACGCGGTCATGTAGCATGTAGCCCCGCTCGACATCATGCAATACCGTCATCGGCGGATGCTCGGCCGAAGGCATTTGCGAGATCGCTTCGTGCATGTTGGGATCGAATGGCAATCCGACGGCTGGGATCGACTTCGCGCCGAACCCGTTCAGAGCCGTTTCCAGTTGCTTGACGGTCAACTGGATCCCCTTGATCAGTTCGTCCGTGTTCTTCGAGATCGCGGCGGCTTGCAGCGCACGGTCAAAGCCGTCGAATGCGGGCAGCAGCGACTTGAGCATGGGCATCGCCGCGTACTTGCGATCTTCTTCCATCTCACGCTGGACGCGTCGTCGATAGTTGTCGAGATCCGCGAGGGCTCGGGCCCACTTGTCCTTAAACTGATCGCGTTCGACGAGCGCGGCATTGAGTTGCTCTTCCAAGGTCAGCGTCTCTTCGTTCGAGTCGCCCAACGGCTCGGCATTGTCATCGCCAGCAGCAGATTGTTTCGTCATCGTTTCACCTTGCTATGAGTCAGCGACGGCAACTGTCGCGTGAATTACCAACGGATCTATTCGGTTTCTTCTGCAGCCCCGAAGAATTCTTTCACGGATTCGAAGAATGTCTTCCGGTGAGCACTGACGTGCTTCTCATCAATCTCGGCGAGTTGCCGCAGCAACTCTTCTTGTTTCTTGGTCGTCTTCTTGGGAACTTCGACATGGAACTGGACATGCAGATCACCCCGAGGGCCACCATGCGGGTCGGGCATTCCCTGGCCGCGTAATCGCGTGATCTCGCCCGGTTGCGTCCCGGCAGCGACAGTGAGTCGATGTTTTCCGGTGAGAATCGGAATGTCCATTTCGGTACCAAGTGCCGCCTGCGAAAAGGTGATCGGTACCTGGCAGGTCAGATGGCGTCCGTCCCGTTCGAAAAGTGTATGCGGCTTCACGTGAATTTCGACCAGCAGATCCCCGGCAGGGCCGCCGTGTTCGCCCGCTTCCCCTTCGCCACGCAGGCATAGTTGCATGCCGTTGTCGACGCCTGCGGGAACCTTGATTGTAATCTTTGAGGTTCGCGCGACGACGCGGGCACCACGACAATCGGTACATTTTTCTCGGACGATCTGCCCCTGGCCACGGCACGCTGGACAGGTGGTCTGAACGCGGAAAAATCCCTGTGACTGCACGACTTGCCCGCGCCCGCCACAATAGTCGCATTGCTGCGGCTTCGTCCCTGGTTTGGCTCCGGTCCCCACGCATGTCACGCAGGAAACATGCTTCTCAATTTCCATGTCGCGTGAACAGCCAACAGCGGCATCGAGTAATTCGATGGTGAGCGAAGTCTGCAGACTGGCTCCGCGACGGGCACGGCTTCCGCCACCACTTCGTCGACCGCCGCCACCACCGAAGAAGTCGCCGAACATCTCGCCGAAGGCGTCCATGATGTCGCTGGCTTCACCGAAGCCACCGCCGGCACCGCCCCCCATCCCTTCGACGCCGGCGTGTCCGAAGCGATCGTAGCGTGCTCTCTTTTCGGCGTTGCTGAGGACGTCGAACGCCTCGGCCGCTTCCTTGAAAGCTTCGATGGCAGTTTCATCACCGGGATTGCGGTCGGGGTGGTGCTTGGCAGCCAGCTTCCGATAGGACCGCTTGATCTCGTCGTCTGAGGCCGTTTTTTCGACCATCAGAATTATGTAATAGTCTCGCTTCGTCGCCATCACGGCTCCGCTCCCGCGCCATTCTTTGCTGCGGACGCTGACAGCATCCGCAAACCAATCCATGATCTCATTCGGTTCGAAGAAATGGGATTCCTCTCGGAGACCCCATGCCTTCTCACTACGACAAGTCTACAGATCCAATCAACACCTGCACGGTCTGATCGGAGCTCCCGATAGACAACGAACCGCCGAGGAAAACCTCGGCGGCTCGATTGGTGCACTTCTCGACCGTGGATGAAGACTAAATCTTCTGGCCACGCTGGTGTTTAGCGAACCGCCCCTTCGACCTTCGCACGGGGCTTGCCATCGGTTTCGTCGCTTCGAGTGATCAGAACTGATGTCGTCAACATCAGGCCGGCGATCGAAGCGGCGTTACGCAGGGCACTCTTCACAACTTTAGCTGGATCAATAATACCGGCCTTGTACATATCAGTGTACTTACCAGCGTTGGCATCGTAGCCCTGGTTGGTTGGCAGGTTGCGAACTTCATCGGCAACCACGCTACCATCCAGACCACAGTTGTTAACGATCTGGCGAATCGGGCCTTCCAAAGCCTTCACGACGATTTGCACGCCGATCTTTTCATCGCCCTTGGCCTTCACTTCGCTGACTGCTGCGATTGCTCGCATCAGAGCAACACCACCACCTGGCAGAATTCCTTCTTCCACGGCAGCGCGGGTTGCATGCAAGGCGTCTTCCATACGAGCCTTGGTCTGCTTCATTTCGGCTTCGGTCGCAGCACCGACGGAGATGATTGCCACGCCACCGGTCAGCTTGGCCAATCGTTCCTGGAACTTTTCGCGATCGTACTGGCTTTCGGTCTGTTCGATCTGGCGACGAACCTGATCGACGCGAGCCTTGATCTCCTTGGCGTCGCCAGCACCTTCAATGATCGTGCAGGCGTCCTTGGTGACTTCAATCTTCTTGGCGCGGCCCAACTGATTCAGTTCAACCGTGTCGAGCTTGATGCCCAAGTCTTCGGAAATCAGCGTTCCGCCGGTCAAAGTGGCCATATCGCCCAGCATCGCCTTACGACGATCGCCGAAGCCTGGAGCCTTGACTGCACAGATTTGCAGGACGCCACGCAGCTTGTTGACGACGAGGGCCGTCAAGGCTTCGCCGTCGACGTCTTCGGCAACGATCAGCAATGGCTTGCTGCGTTGAGCGACCTTTTCGAGAACTGGCACCAATTCACGCAGGCTCGAGACTTTCTTCTCGAACAGCAGAATGTAGCAGTCTTCCAGAATGACCTTCATCTCTTCGGGATTGGTCACGAAGTAGGGGGAAATGTAGCCCTTATCGAACTGCATCCCTTCGGCCAGGGCCAACGTGGTGCTGTTGCCCTTACCTTCTTCAACGGTGATCACGCCATCGCGACCGACTTTTTCCATCGCATCGGCGATCAAGTCGCCAATGGTGCGGTCACTGTTGGCGGAGATCGAGCCGACTTGAGCGATTTCTTCCTTGGAAGAAACAGGCTTCGCCATCTTCTCCAGGAATTCGATCGCGGCATCAACAGCCTTGTCGATTCCGCGGCGAACGATGGTTGGGTTCGCTCCCAAGGTCAGGCTGCGGAGCCCTTCCTGGTAGATGGAGCGAGCGAGCACGGTCGCCGTTGTCGTTCCATCGCCAGCGGTATCGCTGGTCTTGGAAGCGACTTCGTTGACCAGCTTCGCACCCATGTTTTCGTAGGCGTCGTCGAGTTCCACTTCCTTCGAGACGGTGACACCGTCTTTGGTGACGACGGGGTTACCGAACGACTTGTCGATGATCACATTTCGACCGGTCGGACCCATCGTCACGGCGACCGCCTGGGCCAGCGTTTCCACGCCCTTCTGCAGCTTGAGGCGGGCTCGATCATCGAACAATAGTTGCTTAGCCACGACAGGGCTCCTGTGGAAAAACGAATGGATTGTGGTTAGGAAGCAGTGGATCGCGGAAGAATCTGCTTCCGCACCACATCCGCGGCAACGGGCACGTCTCCAGACATGCCCGAACCGCCTCTAGACCAATTAGGCAGTCACCTTGGCCAGGATGTCCGATTCACGCAGAATCTTGACTTCCTTCTTGTCGATTTCAATTTCCGTCCCGCCGTACTTCGCAAACAGGACTTCATCGCCAACCTTGACGGCGACTGGGCAGCGTTCGCCGCTATCCAGCAATCGGCCTGGGCCGACAGCGAGAACCTTGCC
>DASYEA010000604.1:0-6816 GCA_036499265.1 Schlesneria sp.
GGTCTCACCCTGAATGGACTCTTGCAGCGTCAAGCGGCTGCGGGTGAAGTTGGAATCGCAAATCAAAAAGAAAATGTGTCGCTGATTGTCCTGTTTCTGAAAGGTGGTCTCAGCACGATCGACACGTTGGATATGAAGCCGCAGGCACCGGTCGAATTTCGCGGTGAATTCGATCCGATCGCGACCAACGTGCGCGGCATTGAAGTCTGTTCGCATCTGCCGCGAATGGCTCGCCAAGCCGACAAGTTCGCCTTGCTGCGCTCGTTCACCCACACCGACTCCAATCATGGCCCCGCCGATCACTGGATGCTGACAGGTTACGCGCCGCGAGCAGGCTTCAATCCGAATTTGAAGCCGAACAATCAGTTTCCGTCGCTGGGTTCAATTGTCGCGCGGACTCTGGGACCGCGCGGTTCAGTTCCACCCTATGTCTGCCTGCCGCGCATGCATTCGTCGTGCGGTCCGGCCTATTTGGGACCGACTGCCGCGCCGTTCGTTGTCGATGCCGATCCAAACGCTCCTGATTTCTCTGTACCCGATTTGTTGCCACCAATCACGGTAGACTCGTCGCGGCTTGATTCGCGCCGAGACTTGCTTGCGATCGTCGATCGGTTCACGCAGTCTGGAGAAGCGAAAGCCAATTCTGCGGCGCTCGCGACGAGTTCGTTCCGCGAAAAGGCGTTCTCGTTGATGGTTTCGCAGCAGACGAAGGCCGCTTTTGATATTGCTTCTGAACCAGACCCTATGCGACTCGAATATGGTCGCCATTCCTTGGGGCAGTCCTGTCTGATGGCCCGACGCCTAATCGAAGCGGGCGTGCGATGTGTCACGATTGACCACACCAACTGGGATACTCACTACGACAACTTCAACGTCTTGAAGAATGATCTGCTGCCGCACTTGGACTCGGCGCTGAGCACGTTGTTGCGAGATCTGCATGATCGCGGATTGAATGAGCGGACGCTGGTCGTGGTGATGGGAGAGTTTGGTCGAACTCCTCGCGTGAACAAGGACGCTGGCCGCGATCACTGGGGACCGTCGAACTGCATTCTGCTCAGTGGCGGTGGTGTTCGCGGCGGGGTGGTTGTCGGCGAAACGAACGCGCGAGGCGAAAAACCTGTTGGTGACAGCACGGGACCGGCAGACCTGGCCGCCACGATGTTTCACTGCTTGGGGATCAATCCCGACAGCGAATTTCACACCCCTGAAGGTCGTCCGGTCAAGATTACCAACAACGGACGAGTGCTTCGTGAACTGTTGGTCTGAGAATCACGTGCGGCCGAATTCGTCAGGTCGTGATTTTGGAGCGTCTCATTTCGGCAAGATTGTCAGGTGCTTCGATCACCATTTGGAGCAAAGCGAGCGCTAACGTTTTGCCTTGCACGTCGCTTCGCAGTGACAAACTCGCACCACCGGCCAACACATCGTAGAGCATAAAGTTGAACGCCAAGACGTTGGCCGCTTCGTAGCGAACGACGCGCGATGGTCCCAGCGCCTCGAAATAGCGACCAACCACGTCCTGCGTCAGATGGTCCCGGAGCCACTGAAACCCCTCTGGCGTATAAGCGATGATGGCGACGTTGGCGTGATTGCCTTTGTCGCCGCTGCGGCCATGTGCGATTTCACTAAGACGGACAGTCATCTTGTTCTCCTTGGTCAAAGGACGCTCCATGTCGGCGTGACCGCGTTTTTGGCAACGAGGGCGGGCCAGTAGGCAAAGACCTCTCTGACTTGAGGGCGTCCACCAGTATAGCCTGTCGTCCCAGGTAGTCCCGACGTGACGAGGGCAGCGATCTCCTTCGTGAATCGTTCCACAACAGCGCGGCGCGAATCACGAACGCTGACTCGCAGCACGACCTCTGGCGGATCAGAAGTCGCCGGGACCACACCGGGGACGCAATCGCCGCCTCCCAGGCATTCGACGTTGCTGAATTCGGGTGCGCTTCCGGCTCGCGCCAAACGTTCCAGCAGCATCGCTCCGCTTTTCTTCGCTTTGGCAATGGAATTCGGCCCGAAGATCAACAGAGTGCCACTCGCTGCATAGCTATCACGATAGGCGATCGAAACCTTGTAGCTGTCCGTCGCCGGTTTTCCCGTCTTTGTTGCGACTCGCACGCGATCGGCACTGATTTCCTCCAACGAAACCTCAGTGAAATCGGCAACGACGTCTGGCGTGAGATAAGCGGCTGGATCGCCCACTTCGTAGAGAAGCTGTTCGGAGACTGTTTCGCGATTCACGGCACCGCCGGTGTTGTTCGGCTTCGTGATCTCAAATGTTCCGTCCGGACTAATCTCGACAATCGGATAACCGACGTTGCCCAGATCCGCAGCGTCAGCCCAATTGCACCACAGGCCACCGGTCACTTGAGCCCCGCATTCGATGAGATGCCCGGCGACAGTTGCCGCCGACAAGTGGTTCCAGTCATTCCAGTCCCAACCGAACTCATGGACTGCGGGAGCGACTGTTAATGAAGCGTCTGCCACTCGACCAGTAATCACGATCGAGCATC
This sequence comes from Schlesneria sp., assembly GCA_036499265.1. Lineage (GTDB taxonomy): Bacteria > Planctomycetota > Planctomycetia > Planctomycetales > Planctomycetaceae > Schlesneria. The sequence continues at coordinate 2,511 of DASYEA010000604.1, forward strand.
CCGCCGCGAGGGCAGCAACAATGGGAGCCGCACCCAGGTAGGCATTCACGCTCACAACGCGATCGCGAACAGTGCTCAGTGGCTGACCCGTATCCATGTTTTGGAAGGGATGACCCTGTGCCATCAATTCATCGAGCACGGGTAACAGGTCGTCGCCTTGAACGACACCAATCTTTCGATCGACTAATCCGGCAGCATCCAGAATGGCTCTCGCCTGCTCAGCGCAACCGAAGGCATTCATCCCCCCACCGTTGGTGACGATTTTCAAGCCGGGCTGACTCGTCAGGACTGGAGTTAGTCGCTTCAGTGCGGACAGGAAATCACCGGGAAAGCCCGCTTTGGGATCGCGTTGCTTCTGAATCGCCAGAATCGACATCGAGAGTTCGGCCAGATACTCCAGTGTCAGGTAGTCGAGCCTTCCTTGCTCGGCGAGCAGGATCGGAGCATCAATATTGTCGCCCCAAAACCCGCAGCCGTTACCGATTCGAATCGTCTTCATCCGGTTCGCTCACTGGGAGGCTCAATGAAAGCACATGTGATACTAACCCATTGTGGGGGCCGCGTGTTGCCGGTCAATGCCTGGCGATTCAAAGTCGCCGAATCCCACTCATGATTCCAACCGGCGTCCCGGAATTCCGGCCCAATGGGTGTTTGCAGGCAGCGTCTCGCCCTTCATCACCAGCGACAGATCGTCGACCGACGAACCAGCTTCGAGTTTGGTGTCGTAAAGCACAAGTGACATCGAGCCCAGATGACATCCCGCGCCGACTTCGACTGTCGACATCTTCATGACACGGTCTTCGAAGAGATGCGTCTGCAGAGTGCAGTCGTGATTAATCGCGACATCATCGCCAATGTGGACCAGGTCGAACTCGGTCAGTTCGGTCGTGTCCAGGTAGACGCGTCGGCCAATCTTGGCACCCAACAGTCGGAAGAACCAGCAGATAAACGGAGTTCCCGCCAACAGGTCCAAAAAGAAGGGCGAGGCAAAACTGTCCAGCAGGGCGGTCACCGCTTCTGTTCGCCAGACGAATGGACTCCACAACGGCCGCTCACATGGGCGATAGCGCCCCATCAAAAGCCACTTGAAGGCGACCATCACCAATGCCGCGGCCAACCCTGCTCCGAAATAGAGGAGCGGGAAGATGGCCACGATCAGCCAGGTGCTCACTTCGCCATGCATCACCAGGACTGACGACAACAAGACGTTGGTGACAACGATAAAGAAGGTCGAAGGGAGCGTGATCCGGAAGAATTCGATGAACAGTCGCTGGGCGACCAGCCACCGTGTCGGGCGGAACGTTTCTTCTTCGGAGAATTGCCCGCTGGTTTGTCGAGCCGGTAGGAAGAAGGGAGGTGATCCCAACCAGGACGAATTGGGGGGCATCGCATCGACCGGGGTGGACGAGAGACACCCGATCAGGCAATTGTCGGGGATCCTCGCTCCGACCGGGACCAGCGCACTGTTCCCGATGAATGTCCGCTTGCCGATCACGATGTTGTCGATCTTCACCACGCCGTTCTGAACGCGAGCGGCACCCAGTGACGCCGCATCGGCGACGAAGCTTTCCGTGTTGATCTGCAGGCAATCGGGCGAGACAAAGGACGCTGTTGAAATCTCTGCCCGTCGCCCGATTGTGGCTCCCAACATTCGGTACCACGGCGCCAGGTACAGCGTCGAGTATAAGGGGCCAATGACATCCAAACTCAGGTCGAGCGTTCGGTCGACAAACCACTTGCGAAAATAGAACGATTGATAAAGCGGATAGGAACCGGGTCGAACGCGGCCCAGCAGCAGCCATTTGATCGCCACGATTTCCAGACTGATCAGGATCACGAACGACAAGGCCACCAGAGGCGAATACATCAGATAGCTGTAGTACTCGTCCTGATAGTTTAAGTGGGCCATCGCCACCATGCCTGGGAAGAATGCGGCCATTGGCAGCAGCGGGAAGATCACGACCCCCACGGCAAACAGCAGGCCATACCCGAAGCGACGGACCTTGCTCGGTCGTTCAAGGCAAGGGATGTTCGATTCACCCGGAACCTCGTCATGATGAGCCGGCGAACCTCGCCATCGTTGCTTCGCAGGGATCCCCGTTCCGTGTGGCAGAAATGAAAGATCTTCCAATGACGAATCATCACCCATCTTGGTATCGGGCCCGAGCAAAGCGCGCGTCCCGATGAAGCATCGCTTTCCAATTTCGACAGGACCGATAATCAACCAACCGTCTGCAACCGTTGAACCCGTGAAGTGCGAGTCGGCTCCCAGGCAACTGTCATCACCAATCGAGAGCAGATCGAAAATGGCACCGCCATCATTGCCCAGATAAACGTTCTCGCCAATCTTCGCTCCCATCAATCGGTAATACCAATTCAGCAGCGGAGTCCCCGTGAGATAGTTCGTTGGGACGATGCCGCGGACTGCTTCTACGAACCACCACCGCAGGAAATACGTGCCCCAGATCGGATATCGCCCCGGCTTGACTCGCCCCAGCACGATCCACTTTGTGGCAATGGATAAAACCAGCATGAGGGGATAGAGCAGTGCCAGTGTCCCTAAGGCACATGCTGCAGATTCGATAAGTGGATACTCATCGTCCATCATGAACGTGTAAGTCAGATACGGGGCCAGCCACTGCATCGAGAAGAAGCCGATCACGAAGTACAGCAACAACAACTGAACTGTGCCGCCCACAAAATGCTGCCACGAACTGACTCGGTGAACATCGCGCTGAGGTGCCTGGTCGCGAGAGGCGGCCAATTCCAAATCGGATGTCAACTGTTGACGCTCGCGCAGCACCTTTGCCAAACCGTGAATTGTCGGATGGTGATAGACATCCAGCATCGAGACGCTATGCAGTCCCGCGTGGGCTCGCAGTGCAGAGACCATTCGCGCGGCAAGAAGCGAATGCCCTCCCAGATCCATAAAGAAATCGTCTTCCGGACCGGCAATCGCTGGCGAGAACACTTCGTTCCAGGCGGTCGCCAGGTGCGTCTCGATCTCGTCTTGTGGACTCCATCGCAGCGCTTTCGGGTCGTGCTGCAGTGTCGTGGTGCGCCGTGGCGCCGGGAGTTGCTTCCGATCGACCTTGCCGCTGGTCAGCGTCGGCAACGCATCGATCACTTCAAACAACACTGGCACCATGTAAACAGGCAAACGCTGGCGCAAGGTCGCACGGATCTGATCTTCATCGATCCTGGCCGCGTGACGCGGAACGATGTAACCGATCAGTTCCTGCACGCCGATGGTGTCTTCGCGAACGGCGGCCGCTGCGGCGAGAACTCCAGGACATTTGAGAAGCTCGCTATCGATTTCCGAGAGCTCAACGCGAAAACCTCGCAACTTCACCTGGCCGTCGGCGCGGCCCAGAAAGTCCAATTGGCCATCGGCAGTCCAACGAGCCAGATCCCCAGTCCGGTACAGTCGAACAGGCGATGCGGAGCCGTCGACGGTCAAATGAATGAACCGTTCGCGATTGAGGTCGTCGCGCCCGACATAGCCGCGCGCCAATCCCGCACCACCCAATAGCAGTTCTCCGGTTTCACCCGCGGGCAACATTCGACCTTGTTCATCCATGATGAATGCCGTGTACCCCGGCAACGGCTCACCGATGGTCACCGGCTGATCGGGATGACACTCGGTCCACGTCGCGATCACAGTCGCTTCGGTGGGGCCATAGGTGTTGAACATCCGCCGGCCTGGCTGACACCAGCGCGTGACAAGGTCGCGCGAGCAAACCTCGCCACCCACGATCAAGATTCGAACTGTGGGCAACTCGCCTTCCATCATGGAGAGCAGCGTCGGGACGCACGACAGCACGGTGATCCCAGCATCGGTCAAGATCTGCGGCAGATCTGGCCCCGCATGCACCATATCGGGAGTCGCGGCAACCAACGTCGCCCCCGAATTCCAAGCTAGCCACAATTCTTCGACAGAGGCATCGAAGGCAATCGAGAACCCTTGATAGACCCGATCATCCGCATTGACTTGAAACCGAGCCGCTTCCGTTTGAACGAGATGCAACGCATTCCGATGCTCGAGCTGCACACCCTTCGGCTTGCCTGTCGAACCGGACGTATAGATGACGTAACACAAGTTCTCGGACCGTTGGTCGGCTGGATCAAGTTGCGGACGCGTGGTTGGCTGAGCCGAAATCTGCGGCCAGTCCATCACGATGCGGATCACTCGTCCATCAAATCCAGCAAGCTTCTCGACGTACTCGCCGGTCGTGATCACGGTCTTGATTCCGCAATCCTGCAAGATGTAGGCAACTCGCTCCTCGGGGTATTCGGCATCCAGTGG
>DASYEA010000605.1:0-2614 GCA_036499265.1 Schlesneria sp.
CCAACCCCGGCCACCCGACCCGAACTTGAAGTGTAGGCAACGCACTAATCAGTCTTCTTCGAATAACAAAATGCTGGCCGTGAACCCATGAATATAGTTCTTGCGGCCGACGGGACCCAATTCACCTTGGGCGAAGAACCCAGCCAGCGGCAAAGGGCCAAGCAGTTCCTGAATGACACCCGCATCGTGGTTCGGTTCGGGGAACATCCGCGTTCCACGTCCGTTGCAACTGAACAGCAATCCCCCGCGAGCCTTGGTCGCTTTCGCTGGCGGACAGCGCTCGAGCAGATGACGCAGATCTTCGTCCGCTGTGTCGGCATCGCGAATATGAAACTGCACCGTTTGACCGACCCGCATCAATCCGCCTGTGGAGAGGGCTCCCGATGCCTTGTCGGCCCCATGCACATTGACAATCAGGAAGTCGCCTCGCTGAAACGTTTCCTGGTACTCGTTCATCACGACGCCCAAGTGGACGCCGTTGTTGACGAGCTGCCTGTCTCGCTCGGGCAAATCGACATAGATCTTTTCCAGTCGCTCCAGCGGCGTAATTCCACCCAGTTCGTGGATGATGTTCCGTTCTGCCTTTGTGATGACAAATGTCGTTCCAATCGGACGGCAGCCTTGTGAGACGATCGTCTTGATCTGAGGCCCACCTCGCACGACAACGCCGATCATTCCGGTATCGATCATTTGATCGTACAGGAACAGCCGGTTCTCATCGGGGCCCCCACCGCTGGCCATCCCACCAACCACCGGGACGCCGGGTAGTTCGCTGGCCAGCAGTTGCAGTGCGGATTGTGGCGGCGAGGAATAAGGTTCACCCAACAGCATGACCACTCGGGTCTCATCGAGATATTCACTGACATCATCCGGCAGGCCAGAACAGAGCAGTCCGTCGGGGGTTTGTTCAAAGGTCAGATGGAATGTCGTCAGCGTTGCGCCAGGCAAGACGGCGCACCAGACCGACAAGGCCGGAGCGTCTTCACATTCGATCGCTCCGCCGACAATCGATTCACCGGTGCAACCGAGCAGCACTTTCGCCTGCAATGCCGACTGCAGGTGGTCGGCAATGAATTCAAATTCGTTGGCGTGATGGTGAGACACGAAAACACAGGCCAGGTCTGGACGTTGGCCTCCTAACGCTTCGGCAATTGAGCGACTGGTTTCTTCGATCGCGGACTTCAAAGATCGACTATTCGAAAGTGCTGCGGCAAACGGCATCAAGACTCCAATCCGTGGTTTTCAGTGAGACCGTATCCGGATGATTGATTCGAAAATTGGCCCCTGTGGACATCCTTATTCGGTGGCCGACTGACCTGTGAAGTAATCGGGCTCGCGACCTGAGACCCATTTGATATTGCAACCAATGCTCGGACGCTGCGTCGACAGCGGTGACTGCCCGGCCAGAAGCGCGGTAATCGCGGCTCGCAGGTCTTCGCCAGTGACGGGGCGGCCGTTGCTGGGTCGGCTGGAATCGAATTGTCCGCGATAGACGAGGGCCTGGTCCTTGTCAAACAAATAGAAATCCGGGGTGCAGGCGGCTTTGTAGGCCTTGGCCACGGATTGATCGGCATCGTAAAGGTACGGGAAGGTATAGCCCGCACTGCGATGTTCTTCGGCCATCTGCTTTGGTCCGTCGTCGGGATGTGTCGTGACATCGTTCGAACTGATGCCGACTACTGCCAGCCCCTGTTCCTGGCACTCACGGCCAAATGTGGCCAGTGCCGACCGAAGATGCTTCACGAACGGACAGTGGTTGCACATGAAGATCACCACCAGGCCTTTGGCCGACACCAGATCGCCGAGCGAAACGTTCTTGCCATCGACATTCGGCAGGGAAAAAGTCGGGGCCGCTGTCCCCAGGGGTAGCATCGTGGACGCAGTCTTGACCATCTCATCGCTCCAGAAATTATTCGCATTTGATTCGAGTCATAGTTGTCTTATCGACGACCAGTAGAGCGATTCATGCAGCAGTGTTCAAACGAGGTGATTCACCCGAGAAAATTCTGCGGATGGGTCACATTGTTTGATCCATCAACGTACAGTTTCGTTGATGCGATTATCTCGACTGCTGTACAGGTCGCAACAACGTTCCCTTGTGGGAAAGCCCAACTGAAATGTCGCGATTCCAATGAGAAGCCAGAACCATGACGGCACCAGATCCAAGCCAATCCATTTCGACTCCATCAATTCAGGATGCCAGCCATGCGGCAGAGTCATTTGGCTCATCGGTCACGGCTCCATTGGACGAAGTATCAAGTTCGCCTCAGTCTGCCGATGGGTCGATTGGTGACTCGCCCGAATTGCAGTTGCTCAAAGCGACCGCGCTGGAGAAACGACCGGCGACCGTACGCGATATCCTCAACGATCCTATTACGAGTCACATGAAGACCGCCGCACCATTGCTGCGCGGCGACCAGACCGTCATCGAAGCACTCGACATGGTGCGCTCCAGTACTGATGTGGGGCGAGTCGTTTACTTCTATGTCGTCGATCAATCGCGGCGACTGCAAGGCGTCGTGCCGACTCGCAAGCTGCTGCTCAGTCCCACATCGACGAAGATTGCGGACATCATGTCCGATCGGATGATTACGATTTCCTCGTCCGCTACAGT
>DASYEA010000606.1:0-4740 GCA_036499265.1 Schlesneria sp.
GGGCCCGCCCTACGGCAGGCAGGTCGTACCGCACCCACAGCGGTCGGTCTTTGTGGAGAGTCTGAATTCGATCGGCCGGAAGGATCGTTCCGTCGATAGCGCCCTCAAGATGCGAGACAAACGAGGCCATGCATACTCCTCGACCTGCGATCCGACGGCATCGAAATCGACATCATCGGGCCGGACCACCCTATCCAAGCGTGGCCATCATCGCAGCCGAGGCAACTTCGGGCAACAGAAGTTCCCGAATGGAGCTTGAATGTCGAAGTTCAGCAAGAGGTTGAGGCCGTTGAGGAACACGGATTGTGAGACATGTTTCAGTGTTGCTGGATGGCGGAAGGAGTTAGTATCCAGTACAGAGTACTAAGTTCGGAGTGCTGTATAATGGGCTGCATGACACAACCCCCCGGCTGGTGACACAACCTCCCGGCTGAGTGACACAACCTCCCGGCTGGTGACACAACCTCCCATTCTACTGGGAGTGAAGCGGTCGCAGATTTGCGTTTCGTTGTCAAAGGACAAATGGGACTTGGCAAGTCAGGTCGTGAGGTGTTCGGCGATTGGAGCCAAAGCGGTGTCGAGCCACTGCACTCCAAAGGTGCTGGCGATTGGCGTTCAATTGTGAAAGAGCGATCCCGCCTGGTGGGCTTCGGAATCAAGCTGTTTTGCGTTCACCACGCCTCAAACGATGAGGACGGACTGGCAGCCCGATTGTGGCTCTTTTGTGCCATAATCTTGTACGCGCGCCTATCCTTGAAATCAGGTATTTGGTGTATTTTCCTGCAGATTCTCCATTAGCGATTGCGAGTTGGAAATTGGAGGGCAGAGGCACGAAGGACGCGGAGAAGAGAGCCGGAACGGCATATACCGAATACACGTCAGGAGCGACGTCAACCCGCGCGGGCAGGCCAGATCAGGGAAGGGAATTTCAGTTTCACCGACGTGGCGAGAGTGACAACGAACGTCGCCATTCGACCAGGGAATACCCGTCTGGAATGGCCGATCCTACCTCGATCATTTCCGTCGGCGCGGGCTTATTCAGGGGGGCCAGGTAGATCTTGAACGTGGTCTCTGTCAACTCGTAGATCCCGTTTCGTTTCGGCGGCCCTTTCGAATCTCCTGGATTCGTGATGATGATCTCCTTCACCATTTTGGTCGGATCCAGCTTCACCTGACCTGCAATCCAATTCCCGTCGACAGTATCGCTGATGGCTCTGCGGTTGCCATTCTGTGAAGTCAGCAAATCAATATGTCCCCGTCCGATCGAAGCCTCGCAATCCACTGGCTTCTCAAAGTTCGCACTATGCAACTGCCAGATGCCACGGACCAGGAACTCATCTCCCAAAATCGGCGGGCCATCCACATCGAGAACTTCCGGGAATTTTTCGAGCGCCTTTTGCGCTTCCTGCGAAATAGCAAATTGCGGCGTATTCCGAGCGTATGCGTCGACGATGAGACTCAACTCTTTCAGAAGCCTGACAGCATTGTCCCCCGTCCCAATTGCACCAAGTGTTCTCACGAGTTCGATAGCGCGAGGATGTTGGCGAAAGGGAGCTCCCGCAACGGCGCCGCCGCGAGCATCCGCAATTTCGTCTAATTGTTTCAATTCATCCAGAATCTGCTCGATGATGACCGGCACAGCGGGTTCAGCATGCGGCCCTAATCTGCCAAGAAGTTCTATCGTTCTTTGGAAGTCATATTCGTTTTTGCCAGCGGAAATCTTCCACAGCTTTAGTGCCAGATCAGGGGTTCCGTTTTTTTTCATGACCAGCGTCACCGCGACCGTATACCAATCTTCGTCCAGTCTTGCTGTAGACTCAGCCGCGCTGTCGACCCTCTCCATGACGAGCGATCGAAGACCTTCGAAGTCCTCCAATGGGTGATCCGAAAGATGCCACAGTTGGCACGCAGCAGCAAGTAAGCAATTCCGATCTTTGCCGTTTTCCTGAATTGCTTTCACCAGCGCGGCAATCAATTCCCGATCGCGTTGCTTGACGACTTTCGGATAATACAAAAGAAAACGCCCCTGAAAAGTTCGGCCGCGCTCGACCGATTCGGGGTCTGCTAACGAGATGAGTATTTCATCTATCACGTCCGTCGCAGGAAGCTTTACCAACGATGCCTGCGCAGCGCTCCAGACTTCATCTTGCTCCGTGGTAACCGCTGCTTCAAACAAACTTGCCTTCCGAATGATGTCTTTGGCGATTCGACGTCGATCAGTACTGACAGCCAAGCGACCGCAGGCTTCCATGGCGGCAGCGAGCTTCGTCGGTTTTACCTCAGTCTCCAGGGTCTTCAGCCACTGTGAGTAGGCGATGCCATCAAAGGTTTGCTCGACATTTGCCTCTTTCGGCCCTTTTGCTTCCTCACCTTCCTCGAACATGCTGGAGTCAATTACAGGGGGCTTTTCCACTGAAGGTTTTGAACCAGGAGTTTTGACGACACCCTGTGGCGACTCCCAGCGGAGATCCGCGTTCGGATCCAGCAATTCCTCGACGCGGCGATGAATGATCTCAGCCTGATTCTGTTGCCGGCGCAGGTGGATGACTCGCAGTTGATCGATGCGATTGCTGAGATGATCGATTTCCTTTTTTCGCGAGAGCTGGCGTAGCAGAAACTGTTGCTGGGTCAGCCGTTCAAGCTTTGCTCGCAACGTCGGTTGGTCAGTCGGAGCGGCGGTTCGCAGTTGAAGGGCAAGTTTCTTCGCTTCCTGGTCTTGTTCCGAATGGAGTTGGTCTTGCGGTCGGCCTTCCGCGGTTGAAGGTCCCATTATCCCAAGCGGGGTGACGTGGCCTTGGTCCCCGGACATTTCTGCCGTTGCGACTGCGGAGGATTCCTGCATCAAACGTGCGGCAGTGGCTTCGATCTCCGACAATAGAAACTGCACCTCTCCCCAGGTTTTTGCTCGATTGATCGTGATCAGGACTGTAGCAGTGCGCTCATCGATCGCGACGTCGGCGGTCTGTCCAAATAACGACGACAAGACTTTCGCGACTTCTTGCGGGTCGCGCCCTGTCACCTTGAACGCTCGCGTTCGTAGAGGATTCTTGCGGTGTTCTTCGTCTTGCTCGGCCTCTTTGGCAGCGAGCGTTCTCTGCTGGGCGTCCATTTCAACGAGCTGCTTGGCGAGCCGAGCATTTTCTTCTTCCTTCGCGAGTTCTGTTTGCTTGGCCTGCTCGCCCCGCAGTATTTGTGCTCTTTTATTCAAGTCGTTGATTGTCGCGGTGATTTTATCCTGAATCGCGGTTGGGGCGATCGCGATGACAGATCGACTTCCCCGATTTACGGCAATCTTAGCGACATCGCCATAGAGCGGCCGAAGCGTCTCCGCAACATCCTGTGCATCGCCAACGATTGTGTAGACCTGCATTTCCTGGCCGGGCGAAAGTTCTGGCCGCGATGCGTCGGCAGGCGAGATCTCGAGAGTTGGCGGTAGATTTGTCGGTTCTGGCGGCTTGCCAATCGGGAATGTCGCTGGCGGGAGATCAGGCGGCGGAAGTTCATCACGCGCTGGTTCCGCTGTGGGAGCAAAGTCGTCTAATGACAGTGGCTCCTTCGGGCGGATCTCGGCTGTCAGATCGTGAACTGGATTTGGTAGAAGTTCAGTCGCGCCCCTCGGTAGACCAATAACCGCATCTTCTTTCTTTTCGCTGGCCATTTCAGGGGAGGGTAAGCGAAGACCAGGCGTTTGCCGCGGTTGTGGATCGATGGGTAGTGCCGAATTTCCTTGCTGCTTGTGTTCGTAAATCGCCTGAAAGATCCGATCCATCGGGACCGCGTAGGAATATCGCAGTTTCCCAGGTTTCGTGAAAATGATCTGTCCGATCGGTTCGCCGGTGGTGCTGGTGGCAAGGGCCCCCAGGGCCCCCGTCCATTCCGTCAGTTTCAGCAGGTGATTCAACTGCGTACCGTCCCCCAGTTGCACCGATTCATCAATCCCCAGAACTGTCACTTCTCGCGCGAAACCAGTGTCTTCAGGCAGCGATACTACGTTGAGCTGGTCACCTACTGAAGCTTCCGGGAAATCGCCGATGACGCGGATTGGGGTCAGGTCCCAGTTGTTCAACGTCAACTCGGTCAGGCCGATTCCCGGGATGGCGACTCCCGCCCCCACTGGTGAACCTCCCATTGTCGCGTCAGCCATTCGGGGCCCTCCGGGCATATAGCCCATTGGCGACATGCCCATCCCGCCTCCTGGCCATGACTCACCACTGACTTCAACGATCTTCGGTGCACCTGCCGCCCGAGTCACAGTCCGACCATTGATCTTTCCTGACATCGGTGCGAACACGGCTGACGGCACCATCAATTTCGCTCCTTGCTGGTCGCGATCAACCGTGACGGCGTTGGCGAATCGAGTTTCAAAGTCTTCAAAATCGAGCTGGATCCGGACGATGTGAGCCCGCTTTTTAGGGGCTTGTACTACGGGAGGGAATACTGGTGTTGATTGAGTCGTAATAGTTCGCGTCGCTTCCTGCTGTTGCCAGGCTTGGGTCGCATGCTGGCGTTCGCGAGCGGCATATTCCTGAACAGTGGCCTCCGATCTGACGACATATAGGCCGATCAGGCCCACGCTCATCATCACGGGGACGACGCAGAACATTGCGAGCACCACCCACAGCCAGCGGTATCCGGATTTTTTTCGTTTCGGCTCGGGGGGTGTCTGGCTCATGAAATGATCTCGAAATGAACTGACAAATATCGATCGAAGTAATGCAGACAGGTTCGGCTAAAACTGGT
>DASYEA010000607.1:0-4325 GCA_036499265.1 Schlesneria sp.
GCACAGTCAATTCTCGAAGGAATCGAGCATGTTGAAGCGGCCGGGAATCGGGTTCTGATTTCTATCGCCAGCAGATCCGCCGAGGAGATTGTGGCGGACCTTAAGCAACTTCCTTCTGTCTTGCAGGTTTCTGCCGCGGGAAGTTGCCGCAGGCGACGCGAAACCTGTGGTGACTTGGATGTGCTTGCGATCGCCCAGGATTCGGGCGAGGTCATGGACCGTCTGGCAGCGCACCCACTGGTTGAGAAAGTTCTCGCGCGCGGTGAGACCAAACAACGAGTCCGCTTGCGCAGCCGTATCGAAATGGATTTGAGAGTCGTTCCTGCTGAGTCCTACGGCGCGGCGATGCAGTACTTCACAGGATCAAAAGAGCACAACATCGTAATTCGGCGCATGGCTCAGGAACGCGGGCTGAAAGTCAACGAGTATGGAGTCTTTCGCGGTGACGAATACGTTGCCGGTGCTACGGAAGAAGACGTTTACGCGGCGGTCGGTCTTCCGTGGATTCCGCCCGAACTGCGTGAAAATCGCGGCGAAATCGAATTGGCCCAGCAGGGGTTGCTTCCCCGATTGATCGAGGTCGAAGATATCCAGGGTGACCTGCATATGCATACGACCGCGACCGATGGAACCGCGTCTATTCTTGAAATGGCCGAGGCGGCGAAGGCTCGAGGTTTGAAATACATCGCGATCACGGACCATTCAAAACGCGTTGCTATGGCGAATGGTCTGGATGCGACTCGGCTGCGTCAGCATTGGAATGAGATAGAAATCGCGCGGGGGAAGATCTCGGGGATTCAAATTCTCAAAGGGATTGAATGTGACATTCTCGAAGACGCGACACTGGATCTGGACGACGAAGTGTTGAGTGAAGCGGACTGGGTGATTGCGGTGCTGCATTACGGACTGAAGCAGCCACGTGAACAGATCATGCAACGTCTGCTGAATGCGATTTGCAACCCGAACGTCGATGCGATCGGGCATCCATCGGGCCGACTGGTAGGTAGTCGTCCTGCGGCAGATATCGACTACACGACGTTCTTGAAAGCGGCTGCCGATCATGGCGTGATGCTTGAAATCAACGCCAGCCCCAGTCGACTCGATCTCGATGACATTCAAGCCGCAGCCGCCAAGGCCCTGGGAATTCAAATCGTGATCGATACGGATTCACACGCGACGAACGGCTTCGAATCGCTGGTCTATGGTGTCGGACAAGCTCGGCGGGCGGGACTCACCAAGGCTGATGTGGCGAACTCTCGATCGTGGCCCGACTTCCAGAAGCTGTTGAACAGTCGCGACTGAAGGCCACCATCGATTCGGCCCAACTTCGTCGTCAGCAAGAAATAAAGGGTGCGAGGCCTAAACCTCGCACCCTTTTCAGCAATAGCTCAATTTGTCTTCGCGAGCTCAGCGCCCGCGTTGATCTTTTACTGACGTGCCAGATTGATCGTCCGTGGTTGTGCGTCGACCTGAAGTTGTGGTTTCGTCTTGGCGACCACTGGGGTGACAGCTGTTGCGCCAGATACCATAAACTGCCGTCCACGTGGTGCTACGGCGCGCGAGGTAATTCGTGAGTCGAGACGCAGGGTCGTATCGTTCTTGTCGTCAATCGATGGTCCAGGCGCCGGCTTCTTCGACTGAATCACGGTGCCGGTGGAATCGTCATTCCCCGGGATCGCGATTCTTTCGGTGGCGGGCTTGAACGACCGTTCTGTCGATCCGTTTGATGATCGTTCACGGAACATCTCGTTGTCGTTCTCTTCTCGATTTCTGCCTGGGGCGGGAGCCTCAAAGTTGGTTCCGTCTTCGCGGTTCCGGGTCGGTGACGGTGCGTCGTTATTCCGATTTCGATTGGGCGATGCCGAATTGAAATTGTCCGGTGCATAAGTCCGAGCGCGTGGCGGGGTGATTCTAAGTTCTCGTTCGATCACTTCCAGACGATTCTCGATGTTGCGAGCAGTTCCATTCGCTGGATCTGCGATGGGTTGCAAGCCACCAGTGGGAACCGAATTCGCCGTACATCCGACTCCGCAATTGCCCGAGGCACAACCTGTCCCACAATTGCCACCACTGCAAGGCGAACAGTTGTTGCACGATTGGCAGCTGCTACAGCCAATGCCGGCGGAATAGCCAGTGGCATAAGGCGAGTAGTAGCTAGAGTATCCGGTGTAGTAGCTGGAGTAACCAGCAGAATAGGGTGCATAGCTCGTATAGTACGGTGTGTAGCCTGTGGAATACGGAGCGTAACCTGCCCCATACGTCGATCCACCGGTACCACAGCATCCTGCTTCAGTCAGTGTTGGTGTTGCTGCTCCGCTCAGACACACCACGAACAGACACAAACGGCACAGACGCGACATCTTTGCGCTTTCTCTGATTATGGAGACACCCTCAACTGACAGATTTGCGCGTCTCCTCATCCATGACGCCAACTGCCTAAAGGACGGTTCCTACCGCGCCGTTTGTAAAACTGGGCATTTCCCCGTAATTGTTGTACCGCTCGCGCGCGACTGCTGTCAACGAGTAACTGTACGCAACAGCAAATGGTGATCGAATATCTGATCAACAAACTTTTTAATTCCAACCAGCCTGCCTGAAGTGTGAGAATTGTTTCCGCCCGAATCGACGCTAAAATCTTTCCTTTCCCCGGTCCGAGAAATTGGGCCGAAACCCTAATACGGCCGAAGAATGACAGTGACAACCGCGGTATCCCCCAATAGCTCCGATCCAGTATTCGTTGATCCCAAGCAGGAAGAACTGATTCTGGTTCTCGATTTCGGAGGCCAGACCGCGCAATTGATCGCTCGGCGAGTCCGCGATCAAAACGTTTTCTGCCAACTGGTTCGGCACGATCTGTCTCTCGACCGAATCCGCGAACTCAACCCGCGCGGGTTGATCCTTTCTGGCGGTCCTGCAAGCGTTTATGACAAGGGAGCTCCGCAAGTCGATCCCGCCGTATTCCAGTTGGGTATCCCCGTCCTCGGCATCTGCTACGGCATGCACCTGGCGTGGCAGGCCTTTGGTGGTGTCGTCAAACCAGGGGCCAAACGCGAGTTTGGTCGAACCAGCTGCCACGTCGTCAAAGATGACCCGCTGCTGAAGGGTTTGCCTTCCACCACCACGGTTTGGATGAGCCACGGCGATCAAGCGGATGCCGCGACGACATTATTCGTTCCACTGATGGATACGCCCACGTGTCCCTTCGCTGCCGTCAAGCACGCGTCGCTGCCGATTTACGGCCTGCAATTCCATCCTGAAGTCACTCACACTGCCGACGGCACTCAACTGCTGTCAAACTTCGTGAAGCAAGTCTGCGGTTGCCGTGGCACTTGGAAGATCAGTTCGTTGATCGAACGCGAAGTGACCACAATCCGAGACCGCGTCGGCAAGAGCCGAGTGATCTGTGGTTTGTCGGGTGGCGTCGATTCGTCCGTCGTGGCGGCAATTCTGTACAAGTCGATTGGTTCGCAACTGTCGTGCATCTTTGTCGACAACGGCTTACTTCGTAAAGGCGAAGCCGAAAAGGTGCGAGACCGGTTCCAGAACCATTTTAAGACGGACTTGCACGTCGTTGATGCCAGCGAGCGATTCCTGTCGGAACTCGATGGAGTCACCGATCCGCAACTGAAGCGAAAAATCATCGGCCGCGTCTTCATCGAAGTCTTCCGCAAGGAAGCCGAATCGATTCAAGATGCCCACTTCCTGGCTCAAGGAACGCTGTACCCTGACGTGATCGAATCGGGTGCCAACGCCGATGGTCCCGCGGCCACGATCAAGGCTCACCACAATGTCGGAGGACTTCCGGAAGAACTCGGTTTCGAATTGATCGAGCCATTGCGAGATCTCTTCAAAGACGAAGTCCGTCGCATGGGCCTCGAATTAGGTCTGACCGAGGAACTCGTCTGGCGGCATCCATTCCCAGGCCCTGGACTAGGCGTTCGCTGCCTCGGACCCCTCACGGCCGAACGGCTAACGAAGCTTCGCGAGGCCGACGCGATCGTGCTCGAAGAACTGCGAACCGCTGGTCTGTACCGCAAGATCCAACAGGCATTTGCTGTCTTGCTGCCAGTCCAGTCAGTCGGCGTCATGGGTGACGGTCGGACCTACGAAGAAGTGATCGCCGTCAGAGCGGTCCAGACAGATGACTTCATGACGGCGGACTGGTACCCGATGCCGCACGAGGTGCTGGGTCGCATTTCGACCCGGATCATCAATGAAGTTCGCGGCGTCAATCGAGTCGTGTACGACATCAGCTCGAAACCGCCAAGCACGATTGAGTGGGAATAGCAGAGGCTTCCGCGTGAGGACGCGGGCAGTTCCACGAT
>DASYEA010000608.1:0-4076 GCA_036499265.1 Schlesneria sp.
AAGACGCCGACGACTTCGACGAACGCCCCAAGCTCGCCACGCCGACTCGCGAGCAACTTGAACAGCAGACTCGACTTAAAACCGAGATCGCCAGGTTAGAACAAGATCGCGATGCCGCCACGCCCGAATTGAAGGCTTTCGTTGAAGAGTGGACGACCAAAGTCAGCACCTCGCGCGGCTGGGTGGTGCTGGCACCCAAGGAGATGTCGGCGGCCAGTCAATCGACGCTGGTACGGCAAGACAATGGCTCGATTCTCGCCGAAGCCAAATCTCCCGCGAAAGAGACCTATACAGTTGTTTCACCGGTCGATGCCATGCGTTTCAACGGCCTGAAGCTGGAAGCATTGCCCGACAAGTCGCACCCCAAAGGTGGCGTCGGTCGCTCACCCAACGACGGCAACTTCGTACTCAGCAGCATCAAGATCGCCATCCGTCGCGCGGGCGAAACGACCGAGATTCCGTTGACGACGGCCAAGGCCGACTTCGCACAAGCGGACTATCCCGTCGAACACGCGATCAAGAACCCCGATCTGGCAAAGCGCGGCTGGGCCGTCTCACCGCAACAGACGAAGGGACATACGGCTGTATTTACACCAGCCAACCCGATCATGATCGATCAAGATGCCGAGGTCATTGTGACGCTCGATCATCAGTTCGAATTCGGTTACCCCGGTTTCAGCATCGGCCGCTTCCGACTTTCCATCACCGACGATGACAATCCCTCGCTGGACCCAACAGTTCCTGAATCGATCCTGGCGATCGTCCGCACACCTGCTGATCGTCGAACAGCCGAGCAACAGACACAACTCCTGAAACATGTGGCATCGTTCGCCCCGACGACGCAACCAATCCGCGACCAAATTGCAAAACTGCAGAAGGAATTGGCGGCTCCGGTTCCTCAAACGCCAATCCTGCGGGAACTCGCAGAAGGAAAGAGGCGTACGACAAAGATGCATGTTCGCGGCAACTTCCTGGAACAGGGCGACATTGTCGAGGCTGCGATCCCCGCCAGCTTTCATCCGTTTCCAGCGAATGCTCCCGCCAATCGACTCGGTGTATCCGATTGGCTGACCGACTCGAACAACCCGCTCACCGCTCGTGTCGCCGTCAATCGAGTGTGGGCTCAATTCTTCGGTGCCGGGCTCGTCGAGACTCAAGAAGACTTCGGATCGCAAGGCCAGCCTCCGACACATCCGGAACTGCTCGACTGGCTGGCAGTGGAATTCATGGCACCCACGGCACCCAACGTTGAAACATCACCACGTCCCTGGTCGATGAAGCGACTGTGCAAGCTGATCGTGATGTCGGCGACATATCGGCAATCGGCTCGGGCGACTCCCGAAATGCTGCAGCGCGATCGGTTCAACAAATTCCTCGCTCGCGGACCGCGGTTTCGGATGGACGCCGAGATGATCCGCGACAACGCGTTGGCCGTTTCAGGTCTGCTCAGTCACAAGATGTACGGCCCGTCGGTCATGCCTCCGCAGCCGGAAGGAATCTGGCAATCGACCTACAACACGACGAAATGGGAAACCAGCAAAGGGGAAGATCGTTACCGACGCGGGCTGTACACGTTCATCAAGCGCACGACCCCCTACCCTGCGATGACGACGTTCGATGCCCCCAGCCGCGAGCTGTGTACCGTTCGCCGCATCAACACCAACACGCCGCTGCAAGCCTTGGTCGCGTTGAACGATCCCGCCTTCGTCGAAACAGCTCAGGCGCTGGCGCGACGAATGGTCAAAGAGGGTGGGCCGAAACTCGAGGATCGGCTCGCCAAGGGCTTAGAACTCGCCCTGATCCGACCGGCTCAACCTGACGAAGTGGCCGTCCTGGCGAAATTGTATGAAACCCGACGGGCTCATTATGCCAAGTATTCAGAGGAAGCGACAAAACTGGCGTCCGATCCAATCGGTCCGTTGCCGGAAGGAGTGGCGGCAGCAGATCTCGCAGCACTAACAGCCGTGGGTAATGTGATTCTGAACTTGGACGAATTCGTCACTCGAAACTGAAGCAACATCGCGAATACATCTTTTGTCAGGACGCTGGAATGCAGAATTCGATCGCCATTGGTGGCAAGGTACTGTCTCGACGAACATTCCTACGCGGGGCCGGCGTGGCGATGGCCCTGCCATTCCTCGACGCGATGCGACCGACCTTTGGGGCCGAGGCGAATGCCGAGTTGCCACGACGCATGGTGGCGATCGAAACCAACATGGGGATCCTGCCGCAATTCTTCTTCCCCGAGAAAGCAGGTCGCGACTACGATTCGACACCGTACCTGGACAAGCTGGCTGCGTTCCGCAACGACTTCACCGTCTTTTCGGGTACCAGCCACCCCGGCGTGACCGGAGCTCACTCGGCCGAAAAATGCTTCCTCACCGGCACCCCTCATCCAGAACGAGGCGGCTTTCGCAACTGGGTTTCCGTCGATCAATACGCCGCGGAACTCGTCGGCAATCGAACTCGGTATCCGTCGCTGGTGCTCGCAATGAGCAGCGAGGGGGGACAGACGCTGAGCTTCACTCGCAGTGGCGCCCCGATCTCCGCCGAACGAAGCCCGAAGAAGCTGTTTCAAAAGCTGTTCGTGCAGGGTCAGCCCGATGAAGTCGCCGCCAATGTCGAAGCGATCAAGCAGGGTCGCAGCATGCTCGACTTCGTCGGTGATCAATCCAAGCGCCTGAACCGATCACTGGGCAAAGCCGATCAGCATCGCATGGATCAGTACCTGACTGCCGTTCGCGACCTGGAGCAACGACTGGCGAGTTCCGAATCGTGGGAACACAAGCCCAAGCCCAAGGTGGATGCGAAGGCACCCGACGATATCGATGACGCCCGCGCTTTCGTCCAAAGGACGAAGCTGACGTTCGACGTGGTGAAGCTCGCGCTGCAAACGGATTCGTCGCGAATTGTTTCACTGTTCGTCGACACGACCGTGATTCACAACATCACGCACCACGGCAATCGCCCCGAGGCCCTCGCCGAACTACGAGGCCATGAAGAGCGTCAGTTCGAAGTACTGGCTGGCTTCCTGAAGTCTCTGACCGAAACGAAGGAGGAAGGACAGTCGCTGCTGGACCGCACGATGGTGTTGTACGGCACCTGCATGGGAAGCGCGAACTCACATTCCAACGTGAACCTGCCCGTCTTGCTGGCGGGCGGCGGTTTCAAACATGGACAACATCTGGCATTCGACCAACAGAACAACTACCCACTGACCAACCTGTTCGTCTCGATGCTGCAGCGTCTGGGGATCGCGACCGACGAGTTCTCCACCGGCAAAGGCACCTTCCGCGGCCTGGAGATGGCATAGCCGTGGGATTGTCTGCGTAGGTTATGCTTCAGCATAACTGCATTCGATTGAACTGTTGGCAGTAGATCCAAGAGTTATGCTGAAGCATAACCTACGAAGGAAAGAGCTAGAGCGAAGAACCGGATATGGAAGAACCATCCGACAATCAGATTCCGCTCGAATCCAAAGCGCTGATGGATGCAATCTTTGTGGACAGAGTCCGCCGCGCGCGGCAGAGATCGATGGGCGAAAAGATGCTTGACGGACCACGCTTATTTGACTTGAACTGCCAGATCATGCGTAGCAGCATTCGGGCTCAGTTCCCCGGACACGATGCCGAGCAAGTCGAACAAGAACTGCGGCGACGGTTAGCAATCGCGCGACGAATTGATGAGGCCGGCATCTACACCGACGTAGGGGTGTGGGACGAATAGCGTCGAATAGACCGCTGCCGTGCAGGTCTGCATGACACCAAGAATGACAACGATCGATTCCAGATTTGGGCGACCTATGACCACTTTGAAGCATTGCTCGCGAACTGTTATGGCATCGCTGCTTTGCCTGCTTTCCACCAGCGCATCCGCGGCCGAGATCCCCACCGACTTCTTGAAAACTCATTGCTACGAATGCCACGACTCGCAGTCGAAACAAGGGGATCTGGATCTCTCCACGTTCAAGTTCGACGACGCCTCACGCGAGGACTTCGAGCGGTGGGTGAAGATTCATGATCGCATCGAATCGGGTGAGATGCCGCCGCGCGAGCAGCCTCGCCCCGCACCAGCCG
>DASYEA010000609.1:0-5185 GCA_036499265.1 Schlesneria sp.
AGCGCGGCTCGCCAAGGTTTAATGGGCGGCTCAGTCGACTGATTCACACGACCAGCGAAGATGGGCAAGGTCAACCTTTGACCGCCTCCTCCCTGATCCGGCAGTTCTTGCCGGTCGACTGGGTCATTGAAGTTTTTGATGGATGCCGCCCGTCGAGTGTGCCGATTATTCGGACTATGGTGGATCGTCCGCAGCGAGTGACTGCATTCATGGATCATCGCGGACCGTTTTATAAAGAATGAGGCCTCAGGATGTTGGGCATCGCGAAATACCGCATGCACTGGCTGGGAATCTTGTTGGCGCTGATCGCCGCAGATGCTCACGCTCAGGCCACAGGCTCGAATGCCAAGGTCATTTCCTGGCAGCCCGCAACTGCCGCTGGGGAAGTCTACGCAGGCATCCTTGGTGAGATCGCCAAGCCGGGAGTTTATCGCCTGGAAGCGAACGGCTTGTCGCTCCAAAACGTCATTCGAAGGGCAGGGGGCTTGACCGATGAAGCGTCGGGAACGATTCGCATAGTTCGTCAGGACCGAATCGTCGAGAGCTTCTTCTTCAACCCACAAGCCAACATCGCGCTGCTGGCCGGTGACCTGTTGGTGATCGAATCCAAGCGAACGCAAGCGGCGGTCAGCAAACTTTACGAAACGGATCCCCGCCTGCGGGCGATGTACGCGCAACCAAGCGCTGGTGACCGCGTCGACAAGCCCTCGTCCGGTCCCGGTGTGCAGGTGGCGTTTGTGAATGTGCTCGAACGACCTGTCATCGTCAAACTGAAGTACGAGAACGCTCGCGTTGGTCACGTTGTGCAGATGCTCGATCAGCCCATCGAATTGGCCCAAGCGGTTCGCGTCATTGGCCCCGATCGATTGCTAGCACAAAATGCAGCTCCGCAACCGATCGACGCTTCGTTGGCTGATGGGACAGTGCTGGTCTTCCCGCGAAATTCGATTAATCGATCGAAGCTGCCGTTGTTGCCAGTCCCCTACGAATCCGAAATCGCGACGGGTGCTGGGCCCGCAATCATCGGTGGTTCTCCCGAACTTCGCAATGTCGGACAGTTGCCGTTCCTGGGTCAGCAATCTGAGCAACCAGCCCGATTCAGTTCACCTCCGGCGACGATGGAACCAGTGACACTTCCCGCCGCGCCGTCAATTAGCGAGCCACTGCCGACCGAGAAGTTAGAGATCCCACAAGCTATTCAGGCTCCGCTGGTCAGTTCACCACCGCGAATCGCCACAATCCCTTTTACCGGTGAACGACGAATCACATCATCTTCCCGACGGCTTCCGTCGGCTCCCGATCGTGAACCTGCGGCCGTTGCGGAACCGAAGCGAACCGCAATCCGTGATTCTTCTGACGAGTCGGATCTCTCCGAGAGCAAATCCAAAAGCGAACAACAGGCAAAAGAAGCTGACGATCCGTTCTTGGATGAAGATGCATCGTCCTCAGGTTCTGGCAAGGGTTCGTCACTGTCACTGAGCTTGATGTTGGGGATCCTCACGATCTCTGGATTGTTGATTGGCGCGGCCCTGCTGGCTCGTCGATATCTCGAACGCCGCCAATCACACGCGCCCGGCATCCTCGATGAAATCGATGCCGTGCTCCATCAGCGTGCCGCCAAGCCAATGGTCGCATCGCCAGCGATTCCTGCCGTCGAATCGGCGTCGATCGCTATTCCCGAAAAATCGACGACCGAGAGCGAACGGACCGGCAGTCCCCTGGTCTCGAGCTGGTTCAGCGAGCTACTCAAGAATCAACTTCCGATCCGGCATGAGCAAGCGGAGTTCCAGGCGGACATCGCCTTGCAAGGTCGCTTGGTTCCTCAACCGATCTATCGCGTCGATGCCGCCGCTGAACCGTTGTCCGAGGGGCCACACTTCGGGGGCAGTGCCATCGCAACGAACTTGGAAGCAAGCAGCGCGACATCGGAACCGAAGGCCGACTTGGTTGTCGAAAGCGTCGAAGCCGCGCACAGCAGTCACCCTTCGAAACCTCACTTCCTGAAACGTCGACCGGGTGAAAACACGATTGCCGCTGCCGCAGCCAATGCCGGTCGAGCGACCGTCGGCTCTGAATCGATAGCACAACCTGATCTCAAGCACAGCACCACACCGGTCGCGGACGCACTGCGCCATCTGCAAGGAGGTCAACAGTGAGCGTTGGACTGGACCTCGGCACAACAGAATTTCGTTCCATTCGCGATTCGGGTGGCGAACTGATTTCACGTAGCTGCCAGGCGCAGTACCTGGTCGTGAAAGATACGCCCGGGCATCGTCGTCTGCTGGAAAGTACGCACGCACGTCATGCGACATGCGGTGACGATCTGATCGTCTTCGGTGATGACGCTGTGGAATGCGCCGCGATGCTCGATCTGCCCATGCTGCCGTTGCTGCGGAACGGTTTGTTGCCCGCAGGTGATCCTGTGGTTCGACAGATCGTCGCACTGACGGTCGAAGCGGTCTTACCGCAAACGCATCGGCATGGGGAAATCTGCTGTCTAACAATCCCCGGCGGATACGAACTGAATGAAGATCATCAGTCACTCGATGTTCGCTTCCTGAAGCAACTGGTCTCGTTGCGCGGGTATTCGCCGCAATTGATCTCGGCCGGTCATGCGACGGTGCTGGCCGAACTTTCTGAAGCTTCTTTTTCTGGCTTGGGAATCAGCCTGGGAGCGACGAACTGTGAGTTCGCGTTGATTCACTGCGGACGCGAATTGGGTCGCTGCTCGATTGCCGGGCAGATCGGCGAATTGACGGAAGAGCTATTGCTGCAGAATCAACGTTCGGAACTGGACCAGGGCAGGCAAGAGACCTGGATGCGGGATTTTCAGCGTCAGTTGACTTCCATCTTCACAGAAGCACGCGACACGCTGCTGATCAATGGCTCCTTGAAACTGATGCCGCAGCCGACCAGCGTCGTCTGTACAGGCGGGATCACTGGAGCAGACGGATTCGTTCGTCCACTTCAGTTGGCCTGGAACCGATCGAACTGGCCGATCAAGACCTCGCAAATCCGCATCGCTCCGAATCCCAGGTTCACAATCGCTCGCGGCGGTTTGATTCAGGCGATTCTGGAAGATGAGCAGCATCTGATCGAACGTCAGGTCGCGTAAATCTCTTAGGTGAGCCGCGCTGCGTCAGCACGCGGACATATGAACGATGTGGCTTCATTGGTACGAACAAGTCATCATCACACAGTCCTATTCCAGCCGCAGCCACATCGTCTTCAGGTACTCACTCTCAGGGCAATTGGTCGCAATCGGATGAT
This sequence comes from Schlesneria sp., assembly GCA_036499265.1. Classification (GTDB taxonomy): domain Bacteria; phylum Planctomycetota; class Planctomycetia; order Planctomycetales; family Planctomycetaceae; genus Schlesneria. Next base: position 3,271 of record DASYEA010000609.1, read on the forward strand.
CCGCGGCGGCGCCACCCTTCATCAACACCTGTACTCGCCGACCGACTTCCGGAGCCGCACAGACGATCTTCGAGAACTCGGCGATGTCCAGCAGGCCCGAACAACTGCAGGTCAGCAGCAAGCCCTCTGGCGCCACGAGTTGCATGGCGAGTCGATTGAAATCGTAATACTTCCGCCGACCTTCTTCGATTTCATCGCGAGATCGAATCAGCTTTGGAGGGTCGAGCACAACGACGTCGTACTTGCGACCATTCCGCAGCATGTCACGCATGTAAGCGAACGCATCCGCCTGAACGATGCTGAGCTTTACTCGATTCAGTTTGGCATTCTCACGCGCGAGCGCCGAGGCCGATTCGTCGAGTTCCACGCCGGTGACTTCGGTCGCCTGACCCAGCTTCATCGCCTGGACCGCGAACCCGCCTGTGTAGCTGCACAGATCGAGAACTGTCTTGCCACCGCAGAACGTCGCGAGCTGTTTGCGATTGTCTCGTTGATCGCAATAGAAGCCTGTTTTATGGCCTCCGGCAAAGTCGACGCGGAACTGCGTATCGAATTCGTGAACGACTGCTTTTGCCGGCAATCCCTCCGAGCCAGTGGGGGCCGCCGCGAACCCTTCGTGGTCTTCTGAATTCGGCGCCGGACGGATCACGCCGTACTTGGTTCCACACATCGGCTCAAGCATCGTCAGGATCGCTTCGGCGCGTTGGTACATTCCGAGCGAAAAACATTCAGCGACCAGCACATCGCCAAACTTGTCGACCACCAGACCGGGCAGCCCATCGGCTTCAGCGTGGATGACTCGATAGGCGTCCGTGACAGCATCGAGCTTGAGGAACTCCCGTCGTAAAGCGACGGCCGATTCCAGACGTTCAGACCACCACGCTTCCTCGGGGCGATTGAGGCCCGTGCGTAACAGGCGGATCGAGATCTCGGCCTTTGGATTGAAGAGTCCGAACCCTTGAGTCGCACCAGACGGATTCGTGATCTCTACGAGATCGCCCGGTTGAGCGGTGGGGTCGAAATCACCCAGTTGACGCCGAAATAGAAAGGGATGCCAGACGCCACTTTTCGAGACGATCTTGGGAAGTCGTTGATTTGGCTCTGGGGCAATGGGCCGCTGGGCCAGTCGTTCAAACTGCGCATCACTGCTGGGACGGCGATTCGGACGAGGGCGCTGCTGCGGCGGAATATTGGGGCGTTTTGGAGGCATGACGTGATGGTAAAGGATGCCCTGAGGCATCTCAACACGCTTCCGTGCCACACCCGCCCCAAATATCCGCGCGAGCGCAATTAGATCGAATTTGCGGTGCTATTGCTGATTGGCAACAACGTCGATCGCGTGTTTCGCCAATTCGGGGGAACCGGCGGTTTCCAGCAGTTGTTCCGCTTGGCTTTGCACCGAAGGAACGGTGTGTTCGTGCTCATGCCATTCGGCGCACTGACCAGCACCATCTTCCGCTGATTCGCCTTCCGGAGTAAATTCAGGATCGAGGATCATCAGGGCGTATTCACTGGCGGTCATGATAGCTCCCACTGCATTTGCAAAACCAAAGATTCTCGCTTGCTCGCTTTCTGGGGGGTGATCCAATCACCCGCGAGCTGTTGTTAAGATTGATTAAGCAATCCAGATGCCGATGCCGGCGAATAGCTGGAAAACTGCCCCGGAAAGCGCAACAAGATGCGACGTAAGTGCTCGAACTACTTACTAAGCAGCCAGATACGTCATTCTCAGCGGTCCTGCGGGGGCCCGTCTGAGCAGTCAACTCAATGCAACAACACCAATTGAATCGACTTGGATTGAAAATCTTGGAGGTCAAGCGACCGAAAATCGTATCAGGTGGCCGTCCGTCGTCCCGCGCGGTCAAATTCTGGCGATTCAGATCAAAAGTCTGCGGCGATTGATTTTGAAGTTGAG
>DASYEA010000610.1:0-4037 GCA_036499265.1 Schlesneria sp.
GGTCCGAGATACTTACTAAGTTGAAGCATCACCGTTTCCTGAATCCGCCAAGCATGAACGATAGCCAGAGTGCCAAGTCTTCAAATCAGTTTGCTACCGAGAAGAACGAGCGATCTCGTCTTGCGGAGACAGCAGAGTTGCGCCGTATCCTGGATGCAGCGACCCACGTCTGCATTATCCGCATGAATACAGACGGTCACGTCTTGGACTTCAATGCCGGTGCCGAATTGATGCTCGGCTATACGGCCGATGAGATTATTGGACACCCGATGGAGGCATTCCATCTGGAATCGGAGGTGGTGGCATTTCGGCAAGAAATGTTCGAGAAGTTCCATCAAGAGTTCCCGGGCTTCAGCGTTTTCGTGATCAGCGCTCGACAGGGAGGGTGTGACGATCGCGAATGGACTTTCGTGTGCAGAGATGGAACCCACTTATTCGTGAAACTGACCGTCACTGCCATCCGGGATTGCCGCGGGGTGACAGAGGAGTTTTTGGCCGTCGCCACGGACATCACAAAACAAGTCCGCACAGAACAGCGCCTTCGCAATGTCGTCGAGGCGACGCCGAGCGGAATGGTGATGGCAAATCCGCGCGGGCGAATTACTCTGGTCAATCGCGCCGCCGAAGCAATGTTCGGCTACAGCCGATTGGAACTCATTGGTGAACCGATCGATCGACTCATACCAGTTGCGATCGATAGCGAACTGGCATTCAATCGATCCCCCCCATCAGAGCCAAACGATCAGACAATCGCGCCAGCACGTATTGTTACGGGTATTCGACGCGACGGCACCCAGTTTCCCGTCGAAGTCACTCTTAGTCCGATCGACGCAGCGGGCAGATGCGATGTGATCATCGCTGTGATCGATGCTTCAGAGCGCAACAGCGCGATGGACTCTCTCAAAGAAAGCGAAGAGCGATTTCGAGAACTGGCCGAGACTGTACATGAAGTCTTCTGGCTGATCGATGCGAAGAGCGGCCGCGTCTTGTATGTCAGCCCCGCCTACGACAGCATCTGGGGGAAATCGCGCGAAACTCTCTATGAAAATCCAATGGAATGGTCCAAGGCGATTCATCCCGATGATCAGGACCGCGTACAAAGTCTCTTCACCGCTTCGCTTCGCACCGGAGAATTCGACACTGATTTTTGCCTGGTCCATGCCGATGGCACCAATCGCTGGATTCATTCGCGCGCGTTCCCTGTTCGCGCGGAAGACGGCACCGTTATCCGTTTGGTTGGTGTTTCAGAAGATATCACGCTCCGCAAAAAGATGGAGCAGGCACTGCTGACATCCAACGAAGAACTCGAAGCCTTCTGTTACTCGGTCTCGCACGACTTGCGGGCACCTCTGCGACATGTCGTCGGCTTCTCGCAAGCCGTCATCGAAGACTATGCCGACAAGCTCGACGATGAAGGCAGGGAAATGCTCGACATGATTCGCGAAGCGACTCATAAGATGGGAGCGTTGATCGACGATTTGTTGGCGCTGTCGCGCGTCAGTCGTCGCGAGATGCAAATTGAGGAAATCAATCTGACGCAGATGTTTGCCGATATCGTCGACGAGTTGAAGGGGAACTATTCGAATCGCCACCTGAGCTTCAGTGTCGCTGATCGAATGGTCACTCTCGGTGACCGCCGAATGCTGCGACTGGCACTCTTTAACTTGCTCGACAACGCCGTCAAGTATTCGGCGCTCAAGGACCCGGCGATGATCGAGTTTGGATCTAGCAGTTCCACCACAGGACCAGTCTTTTTCGTTCGGGACAACGGCACTGGCTTCGACGAAAAATACTGCAACAAATTATTCGTGCCATTTCAACGACTCCATCGTGATGAAGAATTTGCCGGAACAGGGATTGGCCTGGCCATCGTCAAGCGAGTTGTCAATCGGCACGGAGGAAGAGTGTGGGCCGAGGGCGTCAAGGGGCAGGGTGCCATCTTTTCCTTTACGATCGGTCGGGAACTCCGCCTGAACGCGACAGCCCACAAAGACTCACTGCCGCGTAAGGCAAAAGTCTAGATCTCCAAATCTCACTGGGTTTTGTAAACAATCTGAAGTTCATCTAGCCGGTTGGCCTATTTCTTCTGGAGTTATTGTGGCAGTTAAGGACATTGTCATCATCGAAGATGACCCAAAGGATGAGAAACTGATGTTGCGAGCGTTTCGCAAGATCAATCTGAAGAATCCCATGATCATCCTGCGTGACGGTGAGGAGGCATTGGAGTTCTTTCAGGCGCGCGGACGGTACAGCGATCGCAATCCACAGGATCTTCCCGCCGTCGTCATGTTGGACCTGAAGCTTCCGAAGGTCGATGGACTGCAGGTTCTGGAAGCGTTGCGCGCCGATCCCAACACGCATAAGCTTCCGATCGTCATTCTGACCTCGTCTGATGAGCAGACAGACAAGTTGAAAAGCTATGGCTTGGGTGCCAACAGCTACGTGCGGAAGCCGATCGATTTTGCCGACTTCTGCGAGGCGGTGGCTCAACTGGGAATCTATTGGACGATGCTGAACGAACCACTGGAGTAACGGTGCGTTCGCGTTGGAATGGAGCAAAGCGTGACAGGCTCGATTGCCAGACTGCTGATCGTGGAAGACCAGAAAGAGGACGCGGTTTTACTCAACCGCGCGGTGCAACGTCACGGCTTCAGCACCGAGTGGGAGCAGGTTCAGACCTTGGAAGAACTAGACGCTGCGCTGGACCGGCAGCCTGATGTCGTGCTGGCCGACTATTGCCTGCCGAACTTGACGCTGGATGATATCTTGACGCAGGTGCGCCGGCACCCGCATCCACTGCCAGTCATCGTGGTTTCGGGAGTGATCGGCGAGGAAATTGCCGCCGAAACGATTCGGATGGGGGCAGTCGACTATGTGATGAAGGATCGCTTGCAGCGGCTGGGACCCGCTGTGGAGCGTGCCTTGAATGAGGCACGGCATCGTCGACGCGAGCAGGAACTGGAAGCCGAGTTACAACTGCGCAATATGGCATTCGCATCCATTGCAGACGGCGTGGTGATCATTGACGCTGTCTCTGCCGATCACCCGATCGACGACTGCAACCCCGCCTTTGAAAAGATGTTCGGCTATCGGCGCGACGAATTGATTGGAAGAAGCTTTTTCTTCATGGCCGACCCTGGCACCGATCACCTGGCGATTGCTCAGATGCGCCAGGCGATCGTCAGTTTTGCAGCGTTCATGGGAGACGTAGACTACCGACGCCGCGATGGATCCCAGATCTATACGAACGTCAAGATCCAGCCGTTCTGCGATGATTCGGGAAACATGACTCGGTTCGTTGCGGTCTTTCGAGATGTCACCGATCAGCGCGAAGCAGCAGCTCGGGAAGCGCGACACGTCGTGGCCCTGGCTCACTTTGAACGCCTGAAGTCTGTCGGTGAAATGGCGTCGGGCCTGGCCCACGAACTGAATCAACCTCTAACGGCCCTTGTCGTCCAGTCCGAGACTGCAGCGACGTTGGCCAGTCACATGCGCGGCACCAACAAGGATCTGTTGCAGGTCGCTTTAGAGGCCATCACCAGTCAGGCGACCCGTGCCGGAGCGATTATCGAGGGCCTGCGGCGAATGGTTAAAAAGTCCGATCCATCCCGCTCGACGATTCACATCGAAGACGTGGTGCGCGATACGCTGCGGATTATGGATCATGAGTTTCGCCAGAATCAGGTGCAAGTGGTCGTTCGCGAACAATGTCGGCTGCCCACCATTCTGGCGGATCGAATTCAGATTCAGCAGGTGATCATTAATCTGATTCGTAATGCCGTTGAGGCAATGGATGAAACCGCACCCGAATTGAGGAGGGTAGAGATCGCATGCGATCAAGTCGGCCGTGACAATCGCAGCTACGTGGTTGTCTCCGTGTCGGATTACGGACGTGGGATCCTTCCGGATCAGATGGCGCGATTGTTCGAGAAGTTCTATACGACCAAGCAGAACGGAATCGGTCTTGGACTGGCAATCTGCCGATCAATTGTCGAATACCACGAGGGAACGATCGAATGTCGTCGCAATGCCGATGT
>DASYEA010000611.1:0-4112 GCA_036499265.1 Schlesneria sp.
ATACAGCCATCGTCCCTGGACCGTCTGGATTTCTTCTTCCAATCGAACGCCCGATTCCAGTACGCGATGAATCGCGGGGATCAGATCATCACGATTCAGATAGTGAGCGAAGTTGTCGATGCAGCGCCCGATATCCTGAGGCAACAATTTGAAAATGGGGACGATCTGAGGTGTGAATTTGCGAATCCGCAGATCTTTATCCAGGAACACCGTGGCCACGTCCGTGCATTCCATCAGGTTTTCCATATCTGCCGACAACTCGGTCAGTTCGTAGATCTTCTTCTGATACTCCGCATTCACCGTGTAGAGTTCTTCATTCACCGAATGCAACTCTTCATTGGTGCTTTGCAGTTCTTCGTTGGATGCAATCAATTCTTCATTGGCAGCCTGAAGCTCCTCATTCGCTGTCTCCAACTCTTCGACCGTGGCCTGCAGATTTTCTTGAGCGAATCGCAGATCGTTTTCGAGTGTGTCGATTCGATCGCGCGACAATGTATGGACATCGACAGGCGCTTCGCCTGCCACGGTCGAGGCGGGGGCCGGTTGCGTCGGCGCGATCGTGATCAGGTACTGAGCTCGAGTTGCTTTCGGATTATCGATCGCCTCCAAGCCGACGCGATACATCTGCGACGACTTACTGGCATCGGTTTGCACTCCGTCGTAATAGATGGGGCCGCCTTCTTTCTTGATCCGCTGCATGGCACCCATCACGGCCATGCGCAGTCCCCCTTCGAACAATTCCAGCGCATCGGAACTGGGGCGGCCCGACTTGAGACGCAAGAACGAATCCGCCGATCCGAAGATATGCAGAATCTGGTTGTGATCATCGATCAAGATCGCCGGCGGCATATGCTTGGCCAGGATCCAATCGTAAGTTCGCAACAGGACAGCGTCGACACCGCCGCGATTAGCGGGCGCGCTGGCGAAGGAGCGTCCGTCCGGTCGAGGCGGGGTGAATCTGTTCAGCGGCAGTGGCATGCGCAGGTTGGCGGGAAGGCGGGTATCGCGACGTTTGCGATACATCTTCCAGTGGCTGTCGAGCGGGTCGAATTCATCCAGCAATTCGCCCGGTGATTCACTGGGCCCCAGGAAAAGGACTCCGCCGGTTTTTAGCCCGAATTGAAATAGCGAAAGCGCCTTTTTCTGAGCCAACGGCTGAAAGTAGATCAACAGATTTCGGCAAGTGATCATGTCGAGTTTGGTGAAGGGGGCGTCCTTCAACAAGTTGTGCGGGGCGAAGACGATCAGCTTGCGCAGTTCGGGGACGACGACATAGTTCTCGCCGTTCGGTTCAAAGTAGCGCTGCATCCGCTCTTCCGATACCCCGGCAACCGAGTCGGCTCCGTATTCGCCGGCGCTCGCCAGATCCAGCGATCGATTATGCACATCGGTCGCGAACAGTTTGAAGGCGGGCTGACGGCCCAGCTTCGTGAAGCATTCGTGAAGCAGAATCGCGATCGAGTATGCTTCTTCTCCCGTCGCGCAGCCCGCGACCCAGATGCGGACTTCTTCGTCTTCGCCAGCGCGTCCCACCATCTCGGGAATGATTTTCTCTTCCAGCAGTTCAAAGGCGGCCGGATCGCGAAAGAAATGCGTGACCCCAATCAACAAGTCGTGATAAAGCGCATTCAATTCGGCCGGATCATCGCTCAGGCGGCTGGCGTACTCTTCGACATCAGCCGATTGCCGCATCGACAGTCGCCGCTGGATACGACGACCGACAGTGCTGGATTTGTAGTAGGAGAAGTCGATGCCGTATTCGGCATGCAGCAGCTTGAAGACCAAGTCGATGCCGTCTGCGAATAGATCCTCTTCTTGAATCTGTTCTATTGATCCCGAATGGTCGCTCTTCACGTGGCGAATGATTGCTTCGGGAATCATCTCTGGACGGAGGACCAGATCGACAACGCCGGATTCTTGAGCGGCCATTGGCATGCCGTCAAACTTCGCGGATTCCTCGGTCTCGCAGACGACGAGACCGCCCGCTTGTCGTACATCGCGAATCCCGCGCGATCCATCGCTGCCGCTTCCCGAGAGAACAACGGCAATGGCACGCGACCCCGCTTCTTGAGCGAGCGACCGGAAGAAGTGATCGATGGGAAGCGTCAGTGCTTCGCGCGGCTCTTTATCGCGCAGCCGAAACTGACGGCCCGACAATATGGCTTCTTTCTTAGGAGGAATTAAGAAGATCGTATTCGGCACGATCTCCAACCCTTCCTCAGCCTGGCGAATGGGAATATCTGTTTGCCGAGCTAGCAGTTCGTCCATCACGCTACGGAAGTCGGGTGAAAGATGTTGGACGACGACGTAAGCCATGCCACTGTCGCGGGGGACGCGTGCAAAAAGCTTCTCCAAGGATTCCAATCCCCCGGCGGAGGCTCCGATGCCAACCACGGGAAAGTCGTATTCACCATCTGTGCGTCCATCCCGCTCCATCTCACTATCAGGTGACGGGGTGTCGGTCGACACATTATTAGAAGTTGTTTGTTTCTGGTTGCTGGGATTCATGATTGCCCTCTCCCACTGATTTTGGATCTCCTGCCCTTGGGTCTCCTACCCAATGAAAAGAATCAGGTCTGGCCCCCGGAAAGCAACCACTGTGCCGAATGGAAACCTGTCGACGTAACTCCTGTTACTGCGATGACTTTTTTCAGAATGTGGTAGGACATCGCACAATTTGGCTAGTTTGAAACCATTCGGATCTGGCGTTCGCCAAGGGTCGACTGGCAAGGGATTTGTTCGAAAGCCCACACCTCATTTCGAGCAGCAGGCAGAGCAATTTCGCAGAGATCTAGCCATACGCCTGATGAATCGGCCGGGATGTTAGGTGAGGCGTGGCACCAATACCTGCATCATTGTCGCGGATAGGATCGCGTATTCAGCTAGCGATCGCCGTTGCTGAACTGATGAATCAGGTTCGGGTCGGCAATCCGCTGAAATGCGGCTTCGAACTCGGGTTGCTGAATGTTGCCAAGAATCGGCTGCAGTTTGCGGAAGAGATAGCCCGCGTCGTTGGCGAGGAGTGGATAGCGCAGCAACGTCACTGGGATTGCGGTATTGGACAGGGACAGCAACAGCTTGTAGATCTGCTCCAGTAGCACCGCTTCCTGTTGAATTGGGCGGGAGGTATGCCACACCCCTCCCGCGATGGCGTTACTGAAGATTTGGGAACGCAACCGCTTGAGCACCGTCATTGTCGACAGGGCCGCGTTAGTCACGAATCGGCGACTTTCCGCAGCGGCCCGCAGATCTCGCATCGGAATCAAGACATGTTCAATCGAGATGTCATCTCGTGCCAGGACTTCTGCGGCATAGTCACAAAACCAGGGGCTCTTCACGATGTAAGGAGCGTCTGATCTACGAATGTCATGTTCCAGCCCGGCGCGCGCCGTTTGACACTTGTGCTTGGCAAGGTCCTCAAGTTGATACCCTGTTTCCAGTCCCAGGTGAGTCAGCAATTCCACGAGAAACGATGTCCCGGCGCGGCCTGTCCCTGTGATCACAACATGCTTACGCGTCATGCGTTTCTTATTACCGTTTACGAGAATTACCTTCAACCACGAGATCGAGATCTCGCCCAGACTCCGTTGCCTCACCTCATTGCGATGCGTTCCCCGAATGCTACTTCGGTTTCCTTAACGTCAGATGAGAACGCGGCGCTATTCGAAAGTCTCAGACAGGGGCGTAAACGAAATCAACTTCGCAGTTTCCACGCGCGACTTGCGGAATTCAGGCAAACTTCAGGTCAGGATAAGGGTGGCGCCACAACGGACAGACCTTAAGTTCGGTGAATATCGATCAGTGCCACCGGTGGTTTGGGAACACGCCGACTCGTTCATTTATCTGCCAGACGAGTTCGGATGCCCAAGCATCGATCTGGTCAATTTAGATCCGACGCTCGTCGCATTTGGGCTCGATGCCGACTAGCGGTACTCGACCCTGATGAGACGTGCGATCATTCGTGAAAAGTGAGCGGAAGCGGCGTCTTAGATTCAACTTCGGGTCGATGCAGTAATAGCTTGAGGACCACTCTCAAGTGCGCAAGTCGAATATTGCTGCCGCGCTCCTGGCTGTAGCTGGCGAACTAAATCGTCTCGTCAATTCGATTGGCA
>DASYEA010000612.1:0-3232 GCA_036499265.1 Schlesneria sp.
GCCACCCGCGTCGCATTGAGAGGACTGTTCGTTGTCACCTGCACACCAGCCGCCTTTGCACTCGCCTGGCTGAATCGTCCGGCTTCCAGCAGCTTCGTCTGAAAAAACCACGGGCAGACGACAGTGACTCCAACATGGTGAGTATTCAGTTCGTAGGCCAGAGTCTCCGAGAATGAAATCACGGCGGCCTTTGACGCGTTGTACGCAGCCAGTCCAGGTGGTGAAAGCAGGCCGCAGATTGAAGACACATTGAGAATATAAGACGGGTTCGATTTTGTCGACTGCTCTAACAACCACGGAATCATTGTCTGACAGCCGATGATGGTGCCTCGCGTATTGATCTGATACGCCCAGTCAAAGTCGGCCAGCGCCAAGGTCTCGACCCGCCCTGACGCCACGACACCCGCATTGTTAATCAACAGATCGAGCCGCGGATGTTCACTTCGCAGTTTCGCCTGGAGGGCACCCCACGCGTCAGGATCGCGAACGTCTAACATTTCAACTTGCCCTGCACCGCCCGCTTCTATCACTAGCGCCAATGTTTCTTCTGCACCAGCCCGGTTGATATCGGCAATGACCAGATGCCATCCTTTAAGCTGGGTTAATTCTAAGGCGAAAGCTCGGCCAAGACCGCTGCCGGCCCCGGTGATCAACGCCAAACGCAATTCCGATGGGCTGGGCATTCAAGATTTCCCATGTGAGATAGAGAAGATGCCGCGGTTGAAACACATTTCAACCGCGGCATCGAACTTTTTAGGATTTACTGTGCACAGCGTGCATGTGTGCGCTGGGGATCATCCGACACGCCGCCGCACACTGACGATGCGGCACGAGCCCTGTGGCTGTCTCCCTATTCTCTGGACGCCTCGCGACTCACTGCGCTAGTGACTCGTTGGAGATCCGATAAACGGATCCCAACGAGTGCTGGATCGTTATTTCACGTGGATCTGGAAAGGCATCAGGACCAATCGTGGTTCCTTGGATAAGCGAGTGAAAATCGCCAACGTCCCCAAGTGCTGCTTCAATTCGGGTGACAAATCTCCCACCGCCGACTGTAGCCATTGGTTATTGGCGGCTTTTAATTGAGCACTGGCATCCATCGATCCCAGCAGGCTTTCGAAAGGACTGGTTGCTTTGGGAAGTTCCAGTTTCTCAAGCTTCTCACTGGGATCGATCCCAGCCAACTTCTTGGCTTCAGCGATGGCATCGGACAAGGTACCGATCTCGTCGATCAATCCCAGGTCCTTGGCTTGCAACCCGGTGTAGATGCGACCGCGTGCCAGCTTCTCCAGTTTGGCCACGTCCATCTTCCGGCCCTTCGCGGCCTTTTCTGTGAATTGCCGGTAAATGTCGTTCATCAGTGACTGCATCGCAGCGCGTTCGCTTTCGCTGAACGGCGTCGTGACACTCATGGTGCCGGCATTTTTGCCGCGAGTGATAATGCTGGTGTTGATGCCGATCTTGTCGAACAGTCCCTGAGTCGCGAGCTTTCCGCCCACCACACCGATCGAACCGGTAATTGTTCCGGGTTCGGCAAAGATCTTCTTGGCGTTCATCGCGATGTAATAACCGCCGCTGGCGGCCACGTCGCCCATGCTCACCACAAGTGGCTTCTTGACGCGATCCAGTTCGCGCCACATCAAATCGCTTGCCAAAGCACTACCGCCAGGGCTATCAACTCGGAGGACGATGGCCTTGACCGAGTCATCTTCATTGGCTTGACGAATCGCCTTGATCAGCGTGTCTGAACCGATAGTCGATTCACCGCTAAACATATCGGACGAACTTGTCCCGCTCATGATCGGGCCAATTGCGTTGATGACGGCCAGTTTGGGAGTCGTCGTCTTGCGTTTGGGCCTGTCAACATCCGTCAGCAGCTCGATCATCTTGATCATGCCAGCCAAGCCACTGTAATCTTCCTGTTTCTTCTTGCCGTACTTGCGGGTGATCTTGATCTTCTTTTCGCCGTCGCCTTTTACCAACGCTTCCAGCTCATCGGGATAAGCGAGACGATCGATCATTCCCAATTCTTTGGCCTTGATTGCTGTGAACGGGCCAGCATCAATTGCGGCGTTTACTTGTTCCGGGGTCAGCTTCCGAGCGTCACCGACCATCGTTTTCATCTGGGCGAAGTAACTGTCGAGGACCGACTCCATTTCTTCGCGGAACTGCTGGCTCATTTCTGTCCGGCTGTAGGGTTCTGCCGCGGATTTGTATTCACCCACGCGAAGCATTTCGGCTTTCAGGTCCAGCTTGTCGAACAGGTTCTTGTAGAAGCTGACTTCGGCCCGCAGTCCGAGAAACATCAGCACGCCCGATTCCGGCATACAGATTTCATCGCAGGCGGTCGCAATCAGGTAGTCCATGCTGGAGCCGTCATCAAAATAGGCGATGACTTTCTTGCCGGCCTTGCGCACCTTGGCGATCGTGGTCCGGAATTCGTTGAGCTTGGCCCAACCGATTTGTGGGCTATTGATGTGCAGAATCAGGCCTTGGACAGTGTCGTCCGTCGCGGCTTTTTCAATGCGAGCCAGCGCGTCGTGCAGACTCTCGCTCAATTCACCGAACAGCCCCGGCAACGCCGTGGCTTCCGGGTAGGCTCCCTTGATTTCGATATGGCCCCAAACATTCGCGGCGATCTTGTCAGCCTTGCCGCTTTTTTCTTTGTCACCCTTCTCTTTGTCGGCCTTGTCGCTTTTTTCTTTCCCATCCTTGTCCGACTTGTCTTTGTCGGCCTTCTCTTTGTCAGCCTTTTCAGTGGCCGCGCTCTCAGACTTTTCTTTCTTTTCGGTGCTGTCTTGTGCCTGCACCCCGAGCGAAAAACTCAACCCAGCGCATGCAAGCGCCCCAACCAACAAATACCGCACCATGGGAATCCCTCGAAATGATGAAATAGTCCAGCGAGACTGCCCAGAACTCAATCTCTGATTGTTTGGAGAACGTGATTTGGTTCGCAATGGATCAGAAAATCCTATTTCGTGATCGCGACTCGCTTCCCCAAGTGTATGCGGCGCAATATCTCCGGTCAACAAGAACCTTTCCGGGAGACATTACGGAAGAGGCACACGACGCGCGGCAGACAACAAGTTTTACAAGTGGGTCACGCCTCGTTCGCGGCCGCAACACTCGGATTCAGAGCGTCGAGACTCCGAACATTCGGACGGTATCGTGTTGGTACATATCAATTTGGCTTACGCACCGCCATTCGCCGATATTTGCTTGTCGAACGTGA
>DASYEA010000613.1:0-2640 GCA_036499265.1 Schlesneria sp.
TCTGTGTCACGACGCCAGTTCTTAAGTGCCGCGGCTGCAAGTGCGGTCGTGATTGCGGGAGCTCCCATGGTTGTTACAGCCGCGAAGACCGAGAAGCCGCTGATTGTTGGCGAAGGGGAGCACAAGTTTGAACTAATTCACGAATGGCCACAGCTTCCCGACAAGTACACGTGGCAGACGACCCACAACGTCGCGGTCGACAAGGCTGGCAACCTGTACGTGATTCACGAAGGTCGCGAGAACCTGAAGGATCATCCTTCGATCTTCGTCTTCGATCCCGAAGGCAAGTTCATGCTCGCCTTTGGAAGCCAGTTCCAAGGAGGCGGGCACGGCATCGAGATTCGACAGGAAGGGAACGAAGAGTTCCTGTATGTCTGTGCGTATCAGCAGGTGAAGTCCTTCGCCAAGCTGACTCTCAAGGGGGAAACGGTCTGGCAGAAGTACGCGCCGATGGAGTCGGGTGTTTACGCAGCGGAAGAGGACACCAAGCCCAAGAAGGTTTGGGGACGCGACCGGTTCATGCCCACAAACTTCGCGTTCCTCGATGACGGCGGCTTTCTGTTGGTCGACGGATACGGAGCCTTCGTCGTGCATCGCTACGACAAAGACGGCAAGTGGCTGTCTCACTTCGGCGGTCCCGGTGGTGGTGAAGGGAAGTTCAACACCCCGCACGGAATCTGGATCGACAAGCGAGAAGGCCGACAGCCATCGATCGTCGTCTGCGACCGAGCCAATCACACGCTGCAGTACTTCACGATGGATGGCAAGTACCAGGAGACGTTGAAGGGCTATGGCTTGCCGGCGAATGTCGAAACCTGGAAGAACCTGATGGTGGTTCCCGAACTTCACGCTCGCGTGACTCTGCTGAATGAAAAGAACGAGGTAGTCGCTCGATTGGGTGACGATGTGGCTCGCGTCACCGCTAAGGAAGGTGTTGCCATTCGCGGCGACAACTCGAAGTGGTTGGACGGCAAGTTCGTGCATCCGCACGATGCCTGCTTCGGGCATGATGGCAGCATCTTCGTCGCCGAATGGGTCGGCACGGGTCGTGTGTCGAAGTTGAAGAAGCTTAGTTAGTGGATGAAGCGGATTCCCGCAGGTTATCCCTGCGGGAATCCGCCTGCCGCATTTAGTTCAGGCTGAACGTCGGTGGAAAATCTAACCCCACCGCTTTCTCCTGTCGCGGTTCCATTCGCTTCAACAATTGCCACAGCATCTGACTGCGAGTGTCCGTGTTCAGCTCTTCCAGGAAGTTCTGAACAATTGACGGAGCCACTGGCAATGCCGAGGCGATGATGTCGCAGACGCTGCCCAAAGGTAGATCCTCGGACATCGCCTGCTGGATCAGCCGTTGGAATTCGACGCCGGGGAACAAATTGCAGAAGAGCGATGTGATCTCATCGGCTCGAATCTGCCGGTCGAAGGTTTCCGTTTCGGGAACCTGATCGCAACAAAGTTCCAAGTGTCCAACACGATAGGCTCGGTCCAAGGGCTCTTCTTGAATAATGCGAGCTCGCGCGACACCTCGCAGCACAAGGATGTAACGTCCATCATCCAGTCGCTCATGAGCGATGATTCGCCCCAGACCAACCATCGGGGCAATGCTGTCGCTCCCAGCCGAACTTTGCAGGCCGATTGCCAGCAGGCTTTCTCCCGCGAGGGCGTCGGCTGTCATCTCTCGATATCGGGGTTCGAAGATATGCAGCGGTACGGCAGCGTGAGGAAACAACACCAGATTTGGCAGTGGAAACAGCGGAGCGCGTCCCGAAAACGTCTTCAGCGCTGGATCGGTCAGACACCATTGAGTCATTAGATCAGCCCCTCCTACACGGCATAAATCTTGGGGACGAGTTCATCGCGGATGGCAACGGTGGTCGGATAGTCTTCCGTATTGGCCAGAAGTTCCGCGAAACAGAGGTCAAAATCGGACAGGAATCGCGAAAGAGCGATTCCCATATATTCATCGCCCAGGACAACAAGCCGCTGTCGCGATGTGTGGTAGAGCTTCTTGGCGCCGCCAAAGTTCTCGTTCCCGAAATGGAACAGCGCGACGGCAGCCTGGATCAGACCTTGCAGGAACTTCCGGTCGTCTCCCTGCGATTCTGACCAGAGTTCTTCAAAGACTTCGTGGCATTCGAAGAAGTCTTCTTCATTGAACAGTCGAAGTCCTTCGCGATACTGTTCATCGAAATCAGTGGTCACTCAACAACTCCTCAGGATGGCCCGGTCATCTGCAGGGAATTCTATCCCTGCTGGTCGACCGAGGTCTATGAAGATTCTGGCTGGGAAATCGATCTTTTATGGCAAAGTCCGCAAGCAATGATGACCGAAAGCAACGTGTCCGCAAGATCGTTCGACAGTTGGCCAAGACCTATCCCGACGCGATCTGTGCGCTGCATCATACCACCCCATTTCAGTTGCTGGCGGCGACGATTCTGTCGGCGCAATGCACCGATGAACGAGTGAACATGGTGACTCCTGAGCTCTTCAGACGCTGGCCCACGGCGGCCGATCTAGCGAAGGCTCCGGTCGAGAAAGTGGAAGAAGTCGTCCGATCGACAGGGTTCTATCGGGCCAAGGCAGCGAACCTGATCGGCATGGCGAAAGGACTCGTGGAAAATCACGGCGGCGAGTTGCCGA
>DASYEA010000614.1:0-7517 GCA_036499265.1 Schlesneria sp.
TGCGGGAATGCGATGGAAACCGCCAGGGACAACCGCCATCTGCCAGCTACGAGCCCTCTTCAAAAGTGACCATATTCTCTGGCAATCTCACTGGAACTCTACAACCGTCACATAATCTGCCCAGTTTCCAGACGCACACCCAACCAGGAAGACACAGACGGGAAATACTGGCTTCCCTGATCGTGCGGTCGTACAATAATCGGTCACGTCACTTCTGGGTCCGCGCCTGACAACTCGACTATTTCATCGAAGAAAAGGGGGCCGGTATGTCCAAGTTCAAGTCGGAGCAAATTCGCAACATTGTTCTCGTAGGCCACGGTGCGGTCGGCAAGACGACACTGGCGGATCAAATGTTGTACAAGGCCGGGGTCGGAACTCGACCGGGGTCTGTGGATGACGGGACCAGCTTGCTGGATACCGACGACGAAGCGAAGCAGCACCACTTTTCAATCTCGGCTGCGATGGTGCATTTCGAACACCATGGCATGCGAATTAATGTCATCGACACACCGGGCTATCCCGACTTCGTCGGACAAGTGATCTCAGCGGTCTGTGCGGCAGAAACCGCTCTAATCACGATCAATGCGTCTGCCGGTATTGAAGCGAATACGCGACGTACCTTTGAGCTGGCAGGTAAGGCTCACCTCGCTCGAGTGATCGTGCTCAACAAGCTGGATCAGGAAAATATCGACTTTGCGTCAGTGGTTGAAACGATTCAGGAATCGTTTGGAGCCAACTGCATTCCGATGAATGTGCCTTGCGGAGCAGGCGCAAAATTCAAAGGGGTGAAGACCACATTGGTGACCGGCAATCCCGAACAAAATGGCTGCGTCGTTAATCCGGCACTGTATGGCTCGGCCATGATGGATGCGATTGTCGAAGCCGATGACGAGCTGATGGAGCGGTATCTGGAAGGAGAAAAGCTGGAGTCGCATGAAGTCCTGGGCGGGATCAACAAGGCGATCGCCCGCGGGACGCTGGTTCCGATCTTCTGCACCAGCGCCAAGTCGGGGATCGGTGTTGCCGAGTTAATGGATGCACTTGCTGATTTTGCTTTGACACCCGGTGAACTTGTGCGGCATGCGACAGCCGACGGGCACGACGTGGAAGTGATTTCAACTTCCGACGCACCTCTCGTCGCGCAGGTCTTCAAGACACGGATCGACCCATTCGTCTCGAAGATGAGCTTTATCCGGGTCCTGTCAGGGACGATGACCAAAGATTCGATGGTCAAAGATATGCGAACAGGGAAGGGGATCAAGATCCACCAGTTACTGGATGTGCAAGGAGGACAAGTCGAAGCGGTCGATGAGGCTCATGCGGGCGATGTCGTCGTCGTTGCCAAGGTCGACGAGTTTCAAGTGGGCGATACACTCGTCAATGGCGACCGTTCGTTCGTGTTGCCGACGATCGAATTCCCGACGCCGATGATCGGACTGGCTGTTGAACCGAAGAGCCGGAACGACCAGCAGAAGATCTCGGGCGCATTGCATAAGATCGAAGAAGAAGATCCCACCTTCCGCATCACGCGCGATCCACAGACGCACGAAATGGTGATGCGCGGGATGAGCGACCTGCATCTGCAGATCGTGCAGGAACGACTGCACAAACGTGACAAGGTCGATGTCGTCGTGCATGCTCCCAAGGTTCCTTATCGAGAAACCTGCGCGGGCAAGGCCGAAGGTTCCTATCGTCATAAGAAGCAATCGGGCGGCTCGGGACAATTCGCGGAAGTGCATCTGCGCGTCTATTCGCTGCCACGCGACCTGGATCCTGAGACGTACTTCACGCGGCAGCAGTTCGAGAGCCTGCGCGACTTCCATTACGACAAGGAATTGAACTTCGCGTTCCTCGACTGCGTTTCCGGCGGATCCGTCCCCAATCAGTTCATCCCTGCAGTGGAAAAGGGGGTTCGCGATCGGATGGAGAAGGGTGTCCTTGCGGGATATCAAATTCAGGATGTCGCCGTCGCCCTCTTCTTCGGTAAGGATCATCCGGTCGACAGCAACGAAGCGGCGTTCCGGATGGCTGGCAGTTGCTGTTTCCGAGATGTCTTTCAGCAGGCCAAGCCTTGCCTGCTGGAACCAGTCATGCATCTGGAAGTCACCATACCAGGCGATCACGTCGGTTCCGTGACGAGCGATCTCAACACGCGTCGCGGGCGCATGGAAGGGATGGACCCATTGTCAGGCAATATGACGACCATCCAGGCTCGAGCACCCCTGTCAGAACTAACGACCTATGCCCGATCGCTATCCAATATGACTGGAGGTCAGGGTTCGTTCCGCACGGACTTCAGTCATTACGAACAGGTTCCGCCCCACGAACAGCAGAAAATTGTCGCCGCGGCTCAGATGAAGCACGACGATGAGTGACTCAGGATGGCTGAGGGGCAAGGGCTGAGGGCCGATAAGAAGGACATTGCAAATTGAGAATTGCAAATTGCAAATTTTCAATTGGAAGACGAGAGAAGGCCGACGACGAATCGAGTTCAGTTCATTTCCGCACACGGCGCTCGCAGAACAGATACAGGTCTGCGAGCGCCGATCCGTTTCTATATTGATAGCGGCCCCGAATGATTGCCTGCCTGGATGTCTATTATTCTCAGGACAAAGCACACGCCGCTGCCGTCGTGTTTTCAGACTGGTCCGATGCGACCTGGCTGGCCGAATATGACGCTACCGTCGACGAGTTGGCACCGTATCAACCCGGACAATTTTACTTGCGAGAGTTACAACCGATCCTGGCGGTCATTAGCAAGATCGCAAAGCCAATCGACACTTATGTCATCGACGGGTACTGCCACCTGTCAGAGGAACGAGCACCTGGGTTGGGAGTCCACTTGCACGATTCCCTTGACCACCCCGCGACGATCATTGGTGTCGCAAAGAACCGCTATCAGGATTCGCAACATGCTGCTGAATTATTCCGCGGGGAAAGTTCGCGACCACTATTCATCACCGCAATCGGCATCGAATACGATGTAGCGGCTCAACTGATCGGTTCGATGGCGGGAGAGTTCCGAATTCCGACCTTGATCAAGGAAGCGGATGGCCTGTCTCGCAACGTCGCTTGATCTGAAAGGCGATTTAAATTCGCCAGCGGCTGAACAGTGCCATCAGGATCCGTTCGGGATCCGAGATATGTCTTATCCTCACGACACGATGGTCGTGCGCGATACTGCTCGCCATCCAATTTGTTGACAGAGATCAGTCTGAATTTAGATCCGATATCGAGGATTGATCATGCATTTTCGCTTTGTCGATTGGCATGCGACCCCACCTTATCCCGGCGAAGCCGCCGAAAAGCCACAACGCACCTCCAAAGTATAGCGATAGCCATGGCCACAAATCGTGTGCGTCAACCATCAGTCTCTCAGTAGCCATCAGAAATACGGGCACTGAACCGACCGCCAGCATTGCACCAGCCAACCGAGTTCCAAACTTACTGCTTTTGAGTCGTTCTTCTGGAGTGCGACTCGGAAGATAAAGCCGGAAGGACTTCATGGGTTTCATTCGCGCGACCCCTTGAGGCTAAAATGTAATCCCGAATCAACGATACCGTTTCTTCGAACGAGCATGAAGGCTATTTGGTCACCGCTAATAAGTCAGCGACGCCACTTTCTGGGCAAAGCCGCTGGAGGTCCATTACCGGCCGAAAGTTCCGGGCCGAGAACATCGGATTCGACGAAGCCGCCGCTCGATCATGCAAAGACTCAAATTGCGCACGGTCATTTCGACCGCCATCGGTCGAAATGATAAGCTCACGTTGTTGCCATTCGCGCGTCACTCTTGACGTCAGCGGGACGGAGCATCGCACGCCAAGTGGCCAAAAACATGCGCAAATGGCTTCGATAATGAAAGGCGCAAGGTGACCAGCTAGACTGCCGAACCGACAGGCGAGCCATACTATTTTGTCCAAGGACCGTTGAATGATTCGAGGGGGTTACGCCCAGCGGTTTGAACATATTAACTTCCCCCGTGAAGAGATGCGGCGTGTCGCGATCAATCTGGCTCCGACTGGCCCTCGCCAGAGTTTCTCCAGCGCGCAGCTCCCTTCATGGTCGCCAGAGGAAATGGAGTTTGTGATCTGGTTGCTGGCTCAGAGCGGATTGGATGCTCGTTGCTACCGGCCTGAAACGCTGCAACGGCGCTTGCCAGCCTGCCTGAGACGACTTCGTGCGCAATCTATACAGCACGCTCGCGAAGTGCTGGCTCAAGATCCGAATGCGGTTGCGGCAGCAACCAGCGCCATGTTGGTGGGAGTGACCTCTTTTTTTCGCGATCCGTCGGTCTTCGAGCAGCTGGGACAGGAACTGCGGCGGACGGTTGAGGAACGTGGTCAAGGGGCTTACGCCTGGAGCATTGGCTGCTCAGAAGGGGCCGAGCTTTATTCGCTCAGCATGCAATTGGCTGACTGCGGACATCTGGCCGGCAGCTACTTGCTGGGCACAGATTGCCGAGTCGATGCGATCGAGCAGGCGCGCGCTGCAAATTATGACGCGGCGTTGACTCGCCAAGTCCCGGCAACATTCCTGTCCCGGTATTTTGAACGGAATGGGACGTGCTTCCGTATTTGTCAGCATCTTCGACAGAGTGTTCGCTGGCGCGTTTCAAGCATCCTAAGCGAGTTCGAATCGGGGTTGTGGGATGTGATTTTCTTTCGAAATACCGCTCTTTATCTGAGTCCCGAGTCCGTAATGGCACTCTGGCCGAAGCTGGAGACGGCGCTTCGCCCAGGGGGGTTGCTGGTTCTCGGTCGCGCGGAGCGACCTTATGGCGCTCAGCGTTTACGTGCTATTGGTCCGTGTCTCTATCGCCGTCAGGCCAGATAAATGAATAAATCCTTCGACCAGTCCATTGCGTTTCGCGTGACTCCACGCGCGGCCAAGGTACTGGTCTTCGTTCTTCTGTTGGGTGCCGCGATTGCGGAAATTGCGTTCGTCCCCGCAAATGTTCTGGTCCCCATTATCTATCCGGCGGTGATCGCGGCTTGTCTGTGGACGCGCGATATCCGCATCCTCTGGGGGACAGTCCTGATCTCTGTCCTCATGGCCATTTTCTTGCAACGATTCGCCATGCGTCCCGCCATCGTCGATCCCAATCAGTTGGCCCTCTTCAATCGGATCGCCGCCGTCCTGACAACGGTGATGGTCGCGGTGTTTGTCGATCGCGGCATCCGCACTTATGTCTTCGCCGAATTCCAGATGACCGAACTGGAAGGCCAATACAGTTCCCTGGAGATGCTGAATTCAGAGTTGGGCGAGCGTGAGGAAGAGATCGTCCGCCAGAATGAAGAGCTTCAGTCGCAAACGGAGGAACTTGAGCGACAAACGGAAGAACTGCGAGTCACCAATGAGGAACTTGCAAGTTGGGAGAAGCGACTCGAACAACTGTTAGAGCTGTCACGAAGCCTGACGGCGAGTACCGATCGAAGCGAAGTCTTTACTCGCATTTGCGAAGCACTGGGGACATTGGTCGAGACACACAGTGCCTGTTTGCTATTGCGAGAAGGGAATGATCTGCGAATTCATTGTCATCACGGATTTGGACCGAACGGGCCACAGGAACAGACCGTTCCGTACGCAGCATCCTTTTCCGGCCAGATCATGCTGCTGGGGCAGACGGGCTATGTCGAGGATATCGATCTTCGTCCAGACCTCAAGATTCCGCGTCCCGGTGATGGCAGCGAGTTTCGCGCGGTCATGGCGACACCGATCCGAATCGATGGACGCATCATCGGGACGATCGAGGCGTATTGTCCGACGCCAAGATGCTGGAGCGTCGGCGAGGTCACGATCATCGAATCGCTGGCGATTCAGGCCGCGAAGAGTATCCAGGAAGCCGACTACTTAGAGACGATTCGATACGAACGTCGCCGCTTCGAAGCGGCGCTTCGCACGGTTCCTGTGGGGATGGCCATTGCCGATGACCCTCAAGGACATCGCGTGCGCCTGAATGGTGCTGCGGCGTCGATCTTTGAACTTCCATCGGACGAGAATATTTCGTTAACGCTGCCGGTCGGTGCCCGCTTGGCGACGCGATTCTTTCAAGGGGATGCCGCGATTGTGGCTGCGCAACTGCCACTGTCCCGAGCATTGCGAGGGGAAGAGGTTCATGGAGTCGAATTCGAGCTTCGCACCCATCAGGGTAAGCGCGTCTCGCTGCTGGCCAGTGCCGCTCCCATTTTGAATGAAGCAGGTGACGTCACCGGTGCGGCGGCGGCTTTCGTGAACATTACCCCGCAGAAGATTCTGGAACGCGAACTGGATCTTCGCCGTCGCGAGGCAGAAGAAGCGAGCTTGCGAAAGACTCGCTTCCTGGCCGCTGTTTCTCACGATATTCGCACACCCGCCAACGCGATCAACATTATGGCGGAAGTCATTCGGCGATTGGTCGGTGACCCTACGCGATCGACAGAAATCACGGAAATGGCGACGCGATTGCAAGCCAATATTCACGTATTGATGGAGTTGGTCGGCGACATGCTTGATATCGCGAGATTCGACACGGGCAAAATGGACCTGTCGATGTCGGAGTTCTCGCTGGCCGAATTGATCGAGCAGGAGATGAATCAAGTCAGGCCTCTCGTTCAAGACAAGAGCCTCGAGCTTGTCATCGAGCCGATGACTCGCGGGATCTGGCTGCGGACGGACCGAGTGAAGTTGGGTCGTGTGTTGGGCAATCTACTGGGAAACGCCATCAAGTTTACGGAGCGCGGTGCGATCAAAATCCGTGCGAACGTCGATCCGCAGGACGGTCGCCGCTTGACCTTGGAAGTGGAAGACACCGGCATCGGGATTTCTGCCGAGCACCTGGAATGGATCTTTGACGAATTCGCTCAACTGCAAAATCCAGCACGCGATCGTTCCGCGGGCTCAGGACTGGGATTGGCGATCTGCAAACGCATCGTCGAATTGCTCGGCGGCACAATCTCGGTTAAGAGTCATTTGGGGCAGGGAAGCACATTCGCGGTCACTCTTCCGGCATCCGTCGTTGTGTTGAGAACAGAGATCCTTTCCTCCGGCATCTCTGAAAATGACGGTATGCAAAAGTCAGATCCTCTCACACTCCGCATTCTCGTTATCGAAGATCACAACGTCACTCGCGATGGGACGTCTCGAATTCTTAGGGAAGAAGGGGCAACAGTCACCGAGGCACCCGATGGCAAGACGGGGTTGGAGTTATTGCGTAATTCCGCCTTCGATATCGTGTTGCTCGACATGATGCTACCCGATCTTGATGGGCGAGAAATCCTGCGTAACTTGCAGCAGAAGCGTCCCGCCACTCTACAGGGAACGCTCGTTCTCACCGGAGATCTGACGGAAGAGCGGCTGCAAGAAGTGCGGTCACTCGGAGCAGATGGAATTATCGCGAAGCCCGTCGAGTTGCCCAAGCTGTTGCAGGTGCTTCGTTCGTTCCGGCGATAAGCAGCGTTTGCCGGGGATCAAAGAGTCGGTTTTTCCGCTGAGTACGGGAATGACCACTGGCAGACGCAACGATCAAGCTTGAACAATC
>DASYEA010000615.1:0-1820 GCA_036499265.1 Schlesneria sp.
TAAGGTCGTAGGACCAGTTGGCGGCACCCTTATCCGGAGTTTCCAATGAGAGCCGTTGAAATCCGCCGTTGCCGGTGCCGACGCTGTCAACGAATGCCGAATATGCCTGAAATCGAGCACCATCGCGAAATCAATTTGTTAATGCAGCTGCTTCCACCAAATGTTCGGCGACTCTACGCCGCGACAGAAGCTAAAAGACTTGGCAAGCGAGGGCTAACGCTGGTCTCGGAAATCACGGGGATGAGCGCGGTAACCATTCGCCGCGGTCAGGAAGAACTCGACTCACTGATGGCCGGTAATCCTGTCGAAAAGAAGGTTGGCCGTCCCGGCCGAAGGCCCACCACGGTGAAGTATCCGGGCATTGAGCACGTAATCGAAAGAATGATCGCCGACGAAACGGGCGGTGATCCGATGACCCAACAATGTTATGTCCGAATGAGTTCGCGGAACTTGAGTCGCCGCCTCAGCGCCGCCGGCTACCAAATGAGCAACCACACCGCTTGGAAATTGCTCAAGCAAATGGGCTATTCGATGAAAGTGAACGAAAAGATTCGTGCACTCACACGTCATGCACCGAAGCGCGACGCACAGTTTGCGTACATCAAAGCTCAAAAACTGGCGTTCCAAGAGAGGGGCGACCCCGTCATCAGCGTCGATTCAAAGAAGAAAGAACTGATTGGCGATTTCCGGGCGGATGGCAAACTCTGGTGCAAGCAACCGGTTCAAGTCAATGAATATAAATTTGCGAGCATGGCCGAATGCGTCGCCGCACCCTACGGAATCTACGATGTTGGAGCTAACAAAGGATACGTCTGGGTCGGCACTTCAGCCGACACGCCAGCGTTCGCGGTAAGAGCAATCAAAGAATGGTGGATGGTCGCTGGCCGTCACTTGTATCCTTCGGCAAAGAATTTGCTGGTCTTGGCGGACGGCGGTGGGAGCAACGGTTACCGCAGTCGCGCCTGGAAATACCGTTTACAGATAGAGCTTTGCGACGCGTTTGCACTAAAGGTGACCGTTGCGCACTTCCCCACAGGTTGTTCGAAATATAATCCCGTTGAACGGCGACTGTTCAGCCATATCAGTATGAACTGGGCAGGTCGGCCATTATCGAGCCTAGAGATCATGCTCGCTTTAATTCGGGGAACATCAACGCAGTCCGGCCTGACGGTCGACGCCTTCCTCTTGGAAGGAACCTTCTGTGGTCGTGAAACGATTCCCGAGGCAGAAATGGCGAGGCTGTCGATAGAAGGCCTCGCAACGTGCCCCGAGTGGAATTACAAGATTTACCCACACGCTATGCGCGAAGACGCGACCGAATAAAACGAATAAACGGTGCCAGGAATTGTTGACCTGCCTCTTCAGTTGCAGACACGGGGACGGCCGCACCGAGGTCGGCATCCAGCGAGTCGCCGGTGTCTTATTCGTCGGTGCTTGCGTCCTCGCGGAGACGTCTCGTTGAGTCCCAAAGGGACGTCCCCATGCCAGCCCAGGCCAACGGCCTGGTTCAGGCGGCAGCCCAATCACCGCAGTCCCGACGGGACGACCCTAACGAATCGGAAGCGATGCGATCGTTCGTCGTGAACGCCAATGAACGGCACTGGTGCGGCGACGATATCTTGCACCGATTCGGGCCGCCCGCGTTGGGGCTCAGCACATTTCGTCGGACCGGTTCCCAGGCCGGCGGCTGCCGGCGGCCTAGGCTGACATCGGGCTGCCACGTTGTGGCGAAGGGGGGAAAGCAGTCGTTTGATCCACAGATTGACGCGGATTTACGCAGAGACGGCCGGAACGGATGGCAGCCACTTCGACAGCACTCC
>DASYEA010000616.1:0-3734 GCA_036499265.1 Schlesneria sp.
GCCCGCCAAGCTCGGTGGTAACCTGCAGTTAATCTCCTTTGAACTGTTCCAAAAAGGGGGCGACACGGGTCCGACTTTTGTGACAGGAAAACCCGACGAGAGTTTGATTGTCAAAAACATCTCGGGCGAAAAGCCATCGATGCCGTTAAACGCCGATCCGCTCTCCAAAAAGCAGATCGACACGATCCGGAACTGGATTGCTCAAGGAGCAACCGATGATACGCCTGCAGCCGCCAAAGATGATGTCTCCACAACTAAGCCGCCGGTCTACTCGTCAGGACCTGTGATCACCGCTCTCGCATACTCACCCGACAGTTCCCTGCTGGCGGTCTCTGGCTATCACGAAGTATTGCTGCACAAGGCAGACGGTAGTGAACTCGTGGGCCGTCTGGTCGGTCGATCTCCGAAGATCAATTCGATCCGGTTCTCACCAGATGGAACGAAGATCGCGACCGCTGGTGGTGCCCCCTCCCTGTTCGGTGAGATCCAGTTCTGGGACGTTGCCAAAAAAGAGTTGCTCCGATCGGACACCATCGGGATCGACACGCTCTATGGAGCAAGTTTCAACGATGACGGGACTTTGCTGTCGTTCGGCACGTTCGACAATCGCGTCCGGGCCTTTCAAGTCTCCGATGGCAAGCAGGTCATGGCGATGGATGCACATGCTGACCTCGTCTATGGCACGACGTTCTCGTTGAAGAATGATCACGTCATCAGTGTCAGTCGTGACATGTCGATGAAACTGACAGAACTGAAGACCTCACAATTCATCGACAACATCACCAGCATCACCCCCGGGGCCCTCAAGGGGGGGCTGATGGCCGTCCAGCGGCATCCGAAAGAGGAGCAGGTGTTGATCGGCGGAGCGGACGGCGAACCAAAGCTCTATAAGATCTTCCGCACGCAGGCCCGTCAGATCGGAGACGACTTCAATCGTTTGCGCGGCTATACCAAGATGCCAGGTCGTGTAGTTGCGTTGCAGTTTAACGCGGATGGGAGCAAGTTCGTGGTTGGTAGCAGCAATGCCACCAGCGGAGCCGCACGGATCTACAAGACCGACACCGAAGCGACATTGCTGGAGCTGGCGGGACACAAAGCAGGTGTTTTCGCAGTCGCTTTCCGCCCGGACGGGAAACAAGTCGCGACAGGTGGCTTGGACGGCGTCGTGCGATTGTTTGATGCCGAGACTGGTGCGTTGGTGAAAGAATTTGTTCCCGTGCCGATTACGCCTGCGGTGGCAGGAGCCAACTGACGGCTTGGAATTCTGTAGATATCTCGATGATGCAAATCTTACGAAGCGATCACTCCAAGGAAGCGTTCATGCGACCTCAAAGCTGGTTCCCAACTATTCTCTGCTTGATGGCAGTCGCAACCGCCACTGTCACATCGGCCGACGATTCTGCCGCTGTCGTGAAGATTCAGACCAACCCTGATCGGTTGTTGCTCAGTAGCCTTCGCGACGCCCGCAGCGTCCTGGTTTACGGACAAACAGCGGACGGCAAGGTGATCGATCTTTCCGATTCCGCCAGGCGAACAGCGGGAGGACCGCAAATCACAGTCGATAAGGAGGGGTACGTGACCCCCGTCGCTGTGGGGACTACCGAACTGATCGTCACGGCCGGCGGGCAGACGGTCAAAGTTCCCGTCGAAGTGAAAGACGTCTCAAGCACACCAACGGACTTTATTCGAGACGTGGAGCCGATCCTGGCCAAGGTCGGCTGCAACATGGGAACGTGTCACGGTGCTCAGCAGGGTCGCAAAGGCTTCAAGCTCAGCCTGCGAGGCTATGACCCGATTTACGACTATAGAGCCTTGGTCGATGATGTTTCGGGACGACGGTTCAATCGCACCAATCCCAGCGACAGCCTGATGCTGCTGAAGCCGACTCAAGGGGTTCCGCACGAAGGGGGCTTCCTCTTCGATGAAGAGTCGCGAGCCTACAAAATCATTCATCAATGGATCGCCGAAGGCTGCAAGTTCAGTGAGGCCACTCGACCGGCGACACTCGACATCCTTCCAAAAAATCCGATCCTCGATCGGTCCGGTTCGACCCAACAGATGCAAGTGATCGCGTCGTTCGCTGACGGAACATCGCGCGATGTCACGCGAGATTCGATCTTCGAATCGAGCAACTTCGAGGTTGCGACCGTCGGCGGGACTGGTCAGGTCAAAGCGGTGCGTCGTGGCGAGACTTCGATCCTGGTCCGCTACGAAGGGACATATGCTTCGAACACGGTGTTGGTGCTGGGAACGCGCGAAGGATTCGCCTGGAAGGACTCTCCCGAATTCAACTTCATCGACACGCATGTCAACAACAAGTTGAAACGCTTGAAGATTCAATCCGCCGATCTTTGTTCCGATGCCGAGTTCCTGCGCCGCGTGACCCTCGATCTAACCGGCCTGCCAGCGAATGTTCAACAGACCAAAGCCTTCTTGAACGACACGC
This sequence comes from Schlesneria sp., assembly GCA_036499265.1. Classification (GTDB taxonomy): domain Bacteria; phylum Planctomycetota; class Planctomycetia; order Planctomycetales; family Planctomycetaceae; genus Schlesneria. The sequence continues at coordinate 2,447 of DASYEA010000616.1, forward strand.
GCGAATCGCAGGTCAAACGAAAAGCGAAGATCGAGGAACTGCTGGAATCACCAGATTATGTCGATCACTGGACGCTCAAGTGGAGCGACCTGCTGATGTCGAATCGAAAGTTCATCAACGAACAAGGGGTCTGGGCTTTCCGCAACTGGATTCGCGAGCAGGTTGCCACCAACCGACCTTACAACGAATTCGTGTACGACTTGATGACGGCCAGCGGCAGCACACTCGAGAATCCGCCCGCCAACTACTACCGGATCGCTCGCGAACCCCGCGAAGTCATGGAGAACATGACTCAAGTGTTCGTCGGAACACGATTCGTCTGTGCTCAGTGCCACGATCATCCGTTCGAAAAATGGACGCAGACACAGTACTACCAATTGTCGGCGTTCTTCGGCGGTGTCGGTCGCAAAGGTGGCCGCAAGACCGAAGAAGAAGTCATCTACGACATGCGGTCACCTGCTCAGGTCATCCATGCCGGTACCGGGCAATCCACCTCAGCCTCGTTCCCGTTTCAGATCGAAGGTCTTGATCTGAAGAACGATAACCTACGTGTCCAATTGGGTCGCTGGCTGACATCAAAAGACAATCCGTACTTCGCCAAGAGTCTGGCCAATCGCTATTGGAGCTATCTCAACGGTAGAGGGATCATCGATCCTGTCGATGACATCCGCCTCAGCAATCCCGCTTCGAATCCGGAACTGCTTGACGCCCTGACCAGCGATTTCGTCGCCAGCGGATTTAACCTGAAGCACCTGCTGCGAACCATGGCCAATTCGCATACGTACCAGCGGACGTTCGCGACGCACCATTGGAATGAAGACGACGATGTGAATTACTCACACGCCACGCCCAGACGATTGGCTGCGGAGCAACTCTACGATGCCATCATGACGGCCACAGGCGCCCCGACGAATCTGCCAGGTGTTCCCGGCGGATTCCACGCTTCGCAACTGCCGGACTCATCGGCATCAGTCGCATTCCTCGACATGTTCGGGCGTGCGCCGCGTGAATCACCCTGCGAATGCGAACGTTCCTCGGAAGTGAGTCTGGCGCAGACTTTGACGCGGATTAATGGCCCCACCATTTCCGAGGCGATTGTCCATCCGCAGGGACTGATTTCCCGATTGGTGACCGCGAAAGCCGAACCAAAACAAATGGTCGAAGAGATCTATCTCTCGGTCCTGAATAGAATGCCAACGGATGCAGAACGCACTCAGGGCGAGAAATACCTTGTCGACAACAAGCTTGCCGATGGAGCGCAAGACCTGATGTGGGCACTGATCAACAG
>DASYEA010000617.1:0-1578 GCA_036499265.1 Schlesneria sp.
GGAAGGGGACCGGAACAGGTGGCGAGCACGAGCACATCAACAACTTCCTCGACTGCGTCCGGACAGGAGCGACTCCCAATTCCGAAATTGAAGAAGGCCAGAAAAGCACGCTGCTGTGTCATCTGGGAAACATCTCCTACAAGCTGGGCCGAATGCTGAAATTCGATCCCCAAACAAAGAAGATCGTTGGCGACAAAGATGCCGAGGCTCTCTGGGGTCGCGAATACCGAGCCGGTTGGGAACCGGTCGTCTAAAAGTCGTCGTGTCCGTCTCACGAACCGACGAACTCTCGAAAGCAGTCCGCTGACGATGGCGGCTTTCGCGCTGGGATTGTTACTATCGAACGCGGGACGGTCGCGTCGCATTGTGCCGTTCACCACATCGCTACACTATCACCCTTGGATTTCAACATGAATTGCCAAATTCGCCTGTGGGCCGCCCTCGGCCTGATGCTCGTCTCGACAGCCGCCTTCGCTGAAGATGCCGCACCCAACACCTTGACCGACGCCGAAAAAGCAGCCGGCTGGAAACTGATGTTTGATGGCAAAACAACAACAGGCTGGCGCAATTTCAAGAAGGACTCGATCAGCGCAGGCTGGAAGGTCGAAGACGGAGCATTGGTCCGATCCGGGAAGGACGCAGGGGACATCGTCGCGGTTGATGAATACGACAACTTCGAATTCACCGTCGATTACAACATCTCGAAGGGCGGCAACAGCGGGCTGATGTACCGCGTCAAAGAAACCGGCGGCGCCCCTTATCTAACCGGTCCCGAAGTCCAGATCCAGGACAACAAAGACGGCCACGATCCCCAAAAGTCAGGCTGGCTCTATCAACTGTATAGTTCCGACAAGGACACCACGAAGCCGCCGGGCGAGTGGAACACGCTGCGAATCGTGATCGCTCCTGAAAAATGCGAGCAGTTCATGAACGGCGAAAAATACTGTGAGTACGTCATCGGCAGCGACGATTGGAATGAGCGAGTCGCCAAGAGCAAGTTCGCCAAAATGGAAGGCTTCGGCAAAGCCACGAAAGGTTTCATCTGCCTGCAGGATCACGGAAACCTGGTCTCTTTCCGGAACATCAAAGTCCGCGCGATCACGAAGTAGTCGGATAGTTTGGGTGCCACGGTTTTGGAGTCTTCGACAAGGCCGTGCCTTCCTCTTCATAGGATGGGTTTCCAACCCGCCCTCTTTCTTGATCTCTGGTAACTCCGAGACAGTGAAACCGTGACGTTCATTCCTGCCGATGAAGAACAAGTCGACGACGAAGGTGCCGCGCGAGAGCGAGAATTGGCAGCCATCCGCGGTTTGGCCAACGCCTACTCGCGATTGCGAGCGGAAATCGGCAAGGTCATCATCGGACAGCAGGAAGTCGTCGATCAACTGCTGATCGCCATGTTCTGTCGCTCCCATTGCCTGCTGATGGGAGTGCCTGGACTGGCCAAGACGCTGCTGGTCAGCACGGTCTCGAAAATCCTGCGTCTGTCATATCGACGGATTCAGTTCACACCAGACCTGATGCCCTCGGACATCACAGGCACAGATGTCTTGCAGGAAGATCCCGAATCGGGGCGGC
>DASYEA010000618.1:0-3125 GCA_036499265.1 Schlesneria sp.
GTCATTTCATTGGCCATTCATGAATAATCCGGGCTAGGATCGTCATCGTGCCCGACCTTGTAATTCCGGCGATGATGGGATCGATTTCCTTGTTGAACTTTGCTTGGGGTTCGCTTTCGATCAAGGTCGTGACTGCCAACAGTAGGCCACCAAGCACTATGGCGCCCAGCACTCGAAATCTCGTCGGTCGGATGAAATGCTTCGCGAATTGCTTTGGTAATGACATGCCTGCATATCTCTTTGTCAGCGGCGAATTCGGCAGGAAATGCAGAATCTGAGGCTTTCAATCCACCAATTTTCCCCTGCCTCCGAATTCCGAAACCCGAAGACTTGCCTGAATCGATAGTGAATAGTGCCAAGTCCTTGACGGAACGACGTTTCCGGGCTAATACTATTCGCCCATGTCGAGTATTCTGGCCGATAGTATCCCCAAACGGTACGAGCCACCGCATTTTGGGGCGCAAGGCCGCTAGTTACCTATTCCTTTCCTGGAGTTGCCTGCAATCGAAACGACGCATCGAATCAACGATCAAATTCGCCTCTCACCAATACGAGTGGTCGACCATGAAGGAAAGATGCTTGGAGTAATTCCGACCTCAGATGCGCAACGGCTTGCGACAGAGGCGGGATTGGATCTGGTGGAAGTCGCTCCGAACGAGCGTCCGCCGGTCTGCCGTATCATGGACTATGGCAAGTTCAAGTACGAGCAAAAGCGCAAAGCGGCTCAATCAGCCAAGCAGCACCAGGTTCAGTTGAAAGAGATTCGTCTGCGTCCGAAAACAGGCGACCACGATATCGAGTTTAAAGTCAAGCAGGCCCGGGAGTTCTTGACTCACAAGGACAAGGTCAAATTCAACGTGCAGTTCAAGGGCCGCGAAAACGCGCACCACGAACGTGGACGTGAAATTCTGGCAGGAATCATCGAGACTCTGCAGGATGTCTCGAAGGTCGAAAAGAACCCATCGATGGAAGGTGGGCGAAATATGACTGCGGTTTTGGCTCCGAAAAGCTGATCTCCGTGGTGAAGTTTGATCGGTGGGAGGCGCGAAATTGAGTTTTCGCGGTCTATGACTGGCAGGGTCGTTGCCCGTCGCTTATACTCTCCGCCCCGTTAATGGATAAATTCCAGCGGATAGAATTCCGCTGGCGATGTTTATATTTCCCGCATTGGGATGAGTTAGTCAGGACTTGAGCCATGCCGAAGCAGAAGACGCACAAGGGAATTCAAAAGCGGTTCAAAGTCACGGCTAGTGGTAAGGCCAAGTGTCGTAGTGCTTTCCGTGGACATTTGCTCAGCCATAAGTCGGGCAATCGTAAACGACACAACCGTGGCGACGTGGTTCTGATCGGCGCGGACGCCCTGATGGTCCGCGAAGCGCTGCGTCCCGCAAAGTAATCCTCTGCTTTGAATTCTTGCGAAGATTGACGAAGGACTCGTCGAGGTCGTCGCAGCCCCGAATTATCGGGGGCGTTCCGTCATCATCGAATCCAAGCTGTTTTAGTGAAGCGTGAAGAACTATGAGAATCAGTTACAGCGTTGCCCGTCACCGTGCTCACAAGCGATTGTTCCGCGAAGCCAAAGGTAGCTACGGCGGTCGTAAGAACTTGCTGCGAACGGTTAAGGAAACGCTCGTTCGTAACCGTGTCTTCGCCTATCGTGATCGTCGAGTTCGCAAGCGCGACTTCCGTTCGCTGTGGATCATCCGTATTAAGGCAGCCGCTGAAATGCGTGGACTGTCTTACTCACGGTTCATCCACGGTCTGAACCTCGCCAATCTGAAACTGAACCGCAAGACGCTCAGCGAGTTGGCGATTCACGAACCACAGGTGTTTGACGAAGTCACCCAGGCGGTCCGCGACGCACTGGCAAGTGTCGCCAAGTCTGCCTGATGATTCGTCTCGAATCATGATCTTCACACCGCCTCGGCTTGCCGACTGGCGGTGTTTTTGTTTACTGGAATCTCAACGCGCTCGGTGGGTGAAGCGACATGGATCACGAACAATCCTTCGCAAGTTATGAACAGGACGCTCTGAAGTCGATCGAGGCCGCTGCGACGGCGGATGCCTTGGAAGCGGCTCGAATTGAGTTCTTGGGTAAGAAGCAGGGCCGTCTGAAAGACCTTCAAGGGGCCTTGGGGTCTGTTCCCGTCGATCAGAAGCCAGCCGTCGGCAAACGCTTCAATGAGATCAAAGACCGCGTCACCGCCGCGTGGGAACAAAAGAAGCAGACTCTAGAGTCTGCCCCGAAAAAAGCCGTAGGGTCTGAATTCGATGTCACGTTGCCTGGGGCAGGGCTGCCGCTCGGAAAGCTGCACCCGCTGACACAAACCATCGAAGAATTCAAAGACATCATGGCCCGGCTGGGTTTCGAGTCCGAGGAAGGCCCCGAAGTCGAAGATGAATGGCATAATTTCGTCGCGCTGAACATTCCCGAAGACCACCCGGCGCGAAACCCGTTGGATAACTTTTATCTATCGGTGGCATCGACCGTCACCAAAGAAGCTCGATTGCTACGAAGTCAAACTTCTACGGTCCAGATCCGGACGATGGAGCAGCGCAAGCCGCCCATCCGCATCGTCTCCGTGGGCCGCGTCTACCGGCCAGACCAGATCGATGCCACGCATCACATGATGTTCCATCAAATGGAAGGCCTGATGGTCGGTCCCGACGTCACCATGGCATCGCTGAAGACCGTGCTGCAGTTGTTTGCGACCGCCTACCTCGGTGAGAATGTTCCCGTTCGCTTCCGTCCCTCGTTCTTCCCATTCACGGAGCCCAGCGTTGAATTCGATGTCAGGCGTGGTAACAGTTGGTTGGAGCTTGGCGGAGCGGGAATGGTCGATCCGAACGTGCTGTCGGCTTGCGGCTATGATCCCGAGAAAGTCAGCGGTTTCGCCTTTGGTTTAGGGATCGCCCGCTTCTGCATGATGCGCCACGGCATCGACGACATTCGCCATTTCTACGAGAACGAACTGCGTTTCCTGCAGCAGTTCTAGGGTGTGTTGTCGAAGGTCGAATTCGCGAGTAATCAAACTCGGTCCGACAAAGCGATTGTCGGGGGGCATTAGTAGCCGTCTTTGCAATGCCGCGAGTGCGCGTGGCTGTGCTCTGCAGATCGCTTCGCT
>DASYEA010000619.1:0-3767 GCA_036499265.1 Schlesneria sp.
CGCCGGTCATGTATTCCAGACCGTGATCGCCCACGCCTTCCACCACGCAAGCCGCACCCGAGTTACGGACGCAGAAGCGTTCGGCGGCTCGACCTCGGAAGAAGGCTTCCCCTTCGGTCGCACCATACAGAGCGACGTTGCCGATCAGGATGTTGTCTTCGGGAACGAACGTTGACTTGGCAGGTGGATAGACGATCACTCGACCGCCCGACAGCCCTTTACCGACGTAGTCGTTGGCATCTCCTTCGACTTCGATCGTCACACCGTGAGCCAACCAGGCACCGAGGCTTTGGCCGGCCGAGCCCTTGCAGCGGATGTGAATCGTGTCGTCAGGGAGGCCCTTCTCGCCCCACTTCTTCGACACTTCGTGACTGAGGATTGTGCCGAGGGCTCGATCGATGTTCTGAACTTCGATGTTCAGTCGCACATTCTTACCGTGCTCGATCGCGTCTTTGGCCTCACGAATCAATTCATTATCGAGCTGATATTCGATCCCATGCTGCTGAGCGATCGTGCAGTAGGTCTGAACATTCGCATGCGGCTTGGTTGCAGGTTTCAGAATCTTGGAGAGATCCAAGTGCTTGAGCTTCCAGTGATCGACGGTGTTGTCGTATTCAAGGATATCGCTACGACCAACCATCTCGTTGATCGTGCGGAACCCGAGCGACGCCATGATCTCGCGAGCTTCTTCAGCCACCATGAACAGGTAGTTGATTACGTGTTCAGGTTGGCCGTTGAACATCTTGCGCAGTTGAGGATCTTGTGTCGCGATCCCGACCGGGCAAGTGTTCAAGTGACACTTACGCATCATGATGCAGCCGAGGACGATCAGCGGGGCCGTTGCGAAGCCGAATTCTTCGGCTCCTAGCAGACACGCAATCACCACGTCGCGACCGGTCTTGAGCTGGCCGTCTGTTTCCAGTCGGACTCGGCTGCGCAGGTCGTTCAGGACCAGAGTCTGGTGCGTTTCAGCGATACCCAGTTCCCAAGGCATCCCCGCGTGCTTGATGCTGGTCAAAGGTGAAGCACCCGTCCCACCGGAATCACCCGAGATCAGAATCTTGTCGGCATGCCCCTTGGCGACACCGGCCGCAACCGTACCAACACCGACTTCGGACACCAGCTTCACGCTGACGCGTGCGGAAGGGTTCGAGTTCTTCAGGTCGAAGATCAGTTGAGCCAAGTCTTCGATCGAATAGATGTCGTGATGCGGCGGCGGGCTGATCAGACCGACGCCTGGCGTCGAATGCCGAGTCGCAGCGATGATCTTATCAACCTTATGACCGGGCAGTTCGCCCCCTTCACCCGGCTTGGCTCCCTGCGACACCTTGATCTGCAGTTCATCGGCGTTCGTCAGATACCAGCTAGTCACACCAAAGCGGCCCGACGCGACTTGCTTGATCGCCGATCGCTTGGAGTCACCATTTGGTAACGGTTGGAATCGCTTGTAGTCTTCGCCCCCTTCACCGGTGTTGCTCTTGCCGCCAATGCGGTTCATCGCAATCGCCAGCGATTCGTGAGCTTCGGCCGAGATCGAACCGTAGCTCATCGCACCCGTACAAAAACGTCTAACGATGGACTCGACCGAATCAACTTCTTCGATCGGAACCGCGTTCTGGCCGGACTTGAACTTCAACATCCCGCGCAGATGGCATTCGCGCGTGGTTTGCTCGTTAACCATCTTGGAGAACTCGCGATAGGCTTGCTTGTCGCCTTGTCGAGCGGCCCGCTGGATATTGGCGATGTTGTGCGGATTCCAGGCGTGCTTTTCACCGGCTGCTCGCCATGCGAACAGGCCGAAATTTGGCAGCACGGGCAGATTGTTGGCATCCCGGGTCGGATAGCCCAACTCGTGGCGTCGCATCGCCTCTTCACCGAGGATTTCGAAGCCAACACCACTGATGCGGCTGGCGGTTCCACGGAAGCACTTGCTGATGACTTCGTCGCTGATGCCCACTGCTTCGAAGATCTGAGCTCCCTTGTAACTTTGCAGCGTCGAGATCCCCATCTTGGCCATCACCTTCAGGATTCCCTGCTTGGTGGCCTTGCGATAGGCAGCCGTAATTTGTTCGTGAGTCCAGTCGCCAGCGAGTTCACCGTCGTCTTGCAACTGCCACAACGCTTCGAATGCCATGTACGGGTTGACCGCATCGGCCCCATAACCAGCCAGCAGGCAGAAGTGATGCACTTCGCGAGCTTCGCCGGATTCCACGATGATCCCGATCCGAGTTCGCTCTTCATTGCGAACCAGATGATGGTGCACGGCACCGGTTGCCAACAACGCACTCACTGGCAGACGATTCGCGCTGGCCAATCGGTCCGACAGGATCACCAAGCTATAGCCGTCTTCGATCGCCTGACGGGCTTCGCCACAGATACGGTCCAACGCCCACTTCAGCCCAGCCGGACCTTGAGTCTTCGGATAAGTAATATCGATCGTCTTGGTTTTCCAACCACGATAGTCAAGATGCTTGATCGAGGCCAATTCTTCGTTCGTGAGAATCGGATGTGGCACGACCAGTCGGTGGCACTGGGCTTCCGTCGATTCCAGCAGGTTGCCTTCGGGACCGATGTAGCATTCCAGCGACATGATGACTTCTTCTCGCGTGCTGTCGATCGCGGGATTGGTCACTTGGGCAAACAATTGCTTGAAATAATCATAGACCAGTCGCGGCTGGTCGCTCATGCAGGCGAGCGCCGTATCGTCGCCCATCGACCCAATCGGGTCTTTCTTGGTGGTGATCATCGGCACCAGCATGAACTGCAGCGTCTCGGTGGTGTAACCGAACGACTGCATATGCTGCAACAATTCGCCATTCACCATCCGTTCTGGCGGCTCGACTTCGGGCAGTTCGCTCAGCAACAGCCGCTGGTTTTGCAGCCACTGCTTATACGGACGACGGTTGGCGAAGTCCTTCTTCAGTTCTTCGTCGGGAATCAATCGGCCTTGTTTGAAGTCGACCAGGAACATCTTGCCTGGTTGCAGACGCCCCTTGATCTTGACGTTTTCAGGCTCAACATCGAGCACCCCGACTTCGCTCGCCATGATGACACGATCGTCGTGGGTCACGTAATAGCGACTTGGTCGCAGGCCGTTTCGGTCAAGCGTCGCACCGATCACAGTTCCGTCGGTGAACGAGATCGAAGCGGGACCGTCCCACGGTTCCTGCAACGCCGAATGGTATTCGTAGAAGGCGCGCTTGTCTTCGGGCATTGAATCGTGGTTCTGCCACGCTTCGGGGACCATCATCATGACCGCTTCCGGCAGACTGCGGCCACTCATCACGAGCGTTTCGAGTGCGTTATCGAAGTTCCCCGAATCCGAACAGAACGGTTCGATCAGCGGGAACAGCTTCTTCAGATCACTGCCGAACAGTTCGCTCTTCATCATTCCCTGGCGAGCGAGCATCCAGTTGCCGTTGCCGCGCACCGTATTGATTTCGCCGTTGTGAGCGATGAAGCGTTGCGGATGGGCTCGATCCCAACTGGGGAATGTGTTCGTCGAGAACCGACTATGCACCATCGCCAGGTGCGACGTGTAATCGGGATCCTGCAAATCGTTGAAGAACGGCATGACTTGCTCGGAAGTCAACATCCCCTTGTAAATCAGCACTTTGGACGACAGCGAGCACATGTAGAACTGCAGCGCCTGCGGCAGCTTTCCTTCGCGTACAGCGTGACTAGCTCGTTTGCGAATGATGAATAACTGGCGATCAAACGTTTCTTGGTCAAGTCCTGGCTTGGCCGCGACAAACAGTTGCTCGAAC
>DASYEA010000620.1:0-1510 GCA_036499265.1 Schlesneria sp.
TGTTTGGCGACATCGTCAAGGTGACGCCGTCCAGCAAAGTCGTAGGCGACATGGCGCTATTCATGGTGACCAACAATCTCACGCAGATGGACGTGCTGAATCCCGGCAAGAAGCTGAGCTTTCCCAAGAGTGTCGTCGAGATGATGCAGGGATACCTAGGGACGCCGCCAGGCGGATGGCCGAAGGTGCTGCAGAAGATCATTCTTGATTCTGCCGACGCCAAGCCGCTGAAAGGCCGGCCCGGCGCGACACTGCAGAAGGCGGATTTCGCCGCGTCGAAAATGGAACTGGCGAAAAAGATTGGTCGCGAGCCGTCGGCAACGGATTTGCTCTCGTACCTGCTCTATCCGCAGGTCTACACCGACTACCAGAAGCACGTGCAGCAGTATTCAAACACCAGCGTGCTGCCGACGTCGGCATTTTTCTACGGTCTGCATCGCGGCGATGAGATTTCCGTCGAGATCGAGCCGGGCAAGGTGCTGGTCGTGCGTTTCCTCACCGTCAGTGAACCACACGACGATGGCACGCGCACGGTCTTTTACGAGCTAAACGGCCAGCCGCGCGAAGTGAAAATCGCCGACCGCTCGCTGGAAGCCGCCACGCATCGACATCCCAAAGCCGACGCCGACGATCCAAATCATGTGGCTGCACCGATGCCGGGGAAAGTCTCCACCGTCGCCGTGAAGAAAGGCGAAACCGTCAAGAACGGCCAGAAGTTGCTGAGCATCGAGGCCATGAAAATGGAGACTGCAGTCTATTCGCCACGCGATGCAACCGTAGCAGAGATCCTGGTGAAACCGGGATCTACAATCCAGGCGCGCGATCTGCTCGTCGTGCTTGAGTAATGTGTAGCACGGGCGACGGCCCGTGCCTGGCCTTCTGAGAACACGGACAAGAAGCCCGCGCTACAGAATGCGATCGAATTCATTCCAGCTTGAAGTTCTCCGGCGGCGCATCAAACCCTTCCGCCTGCATTATTTCACTCGCCTGCGTAGCAGCAACGATCACGCAGCAGCATTACGTAAGCGCGGCAAGCTCTTCGCCCCTTCCATCGTGCTGACGTCGCACCAGCTTGCCGGCCGCGGGCGCGGCAGTAACAGCTGGTGGTCGGGCGCGGGAAGTCTCACGGTTACGTTCGTTCTGCCCGTGCAGGAGCATCGCCTGCCGCATCAGATTCCGTTGATTGCGGGACTGGCTGTACGCAATGCCGTTGCAGCGCACAGCGGCATTGAGGACATTCAACTGAAGTGGCCCAACGATCTGCTTCATCACGGGAAAAAATTGGCCGGCTTGCTCTGCGAGCGACTCGATCATGTCGATCTGATCGGGCTGGGCTTGAATGTCAATGTCGCTATGCGCGACGTTCCTCGATCGCTGCACGACCGCGTCACATCGCTTCAAGACACCTGCGGCGTTACGTTCGACATGACCGCCCTGCTTTGTGATATCGCCAGGTCGCTTCATCGCAGTCTTTCGCATCGCGATGAGCCGCCGTTTGCCCAGATGCTTC
>DASYEA010000621.1:0-3521 GCA_036499265.1 Schlesneria sp.
GGGACTCTTGACCAGGGCCAGCAGATGCTGCGTGAGTATGGGTGCGACGAATTCGACCAAGTCAGTGATCCGACTCGCCGTGTCTATCAAGCTCTGGAGCTTCGATTGGGGACGTTGTCTGAGTTGTTTGGTCTGCGTACCTTTTGGCGGGCACTGGTCGAAGGAACCGTCTTTCGCTTCGGATTTGGACGCATCGTCGGCAGCGCTCTCCAAATGCCCGGGGCGTTCCTGATCCGCGAAGGGCGAATCGTCAAAGCGTATCGACATGCGTTCTCGGGCGATCGACCCAACTATGTTGAACTTGCTTGTCCATTGAACAGTTCGATCGCTTCCCATTGATTGTCACGGGACGAACGTGAAGCACTTGCGGCAATATCTTCTTGAGATGTCTTAGAGCGAGCGTTCTACAGCAGATCTCGCAAGTAGAAGTGATGTTTACCCAGTTTGCCTCCATAGTTTCCGGAGGTGATGCGAATGATACCAGTGACTGCGGCCGCGGCGTGAAGCCCCCGGCGCGTCGCCGACTGAACGTCATCGAAACTCAGGCCATCGATGACGATCTCATAGACGGCCTGGCAATTGTCGGGCAATTCGCTGGTCGTGACTCCACGCAGCGTCGGACAATAAGCGTCGTTCGTACTCGCCTTGAGTTTGGGGTATCTCGATCCGACTTTGCTTCCCGACCGGACTAAGCCACCCGGAAAGGGCAGGGCGACATTAGTGCCTTGTCGAATGGCGTCGACAGCAGCCTCGGCCGCCTGCAACGTCGACAACTGATCCTTGCCGCAGATAATGAGGTTCCCACCGGCCACGCCGGTGACGGTACCGAAGTAGTCCTCACAGAGGAACTCGCCATCCATCACCGGGATTCGCCAGAAGCGACGATCTCCCAACTTCTTCGATTTCTGGAACGAGTCACCAAAGTAGCGGATGCCTCCACCGATCCGGATCTGCTTTTCCTTCGGACAATCGAAGATGCCGTTGTAGCAGGCGGTTGTGGGGCAGGTGAGCACACATTGTCCGACGCGACTTTGCAGGGCTTTCCCCAGTCCATCGACACTGAAGCCGAACGCAAGGACCGCCACACCCGGTCGACCGTCAGGGGTCTCGTCCGCCGGAATCACTCGTTCGATGGCCGCTTCCACGTCGCAGGCGATGACACTGGTCGCATTCCCGCAAAGCACCGTCGCCGCCGTCTGTGCCCACCGTGCATTCGCTGCCGTGATGATCAATCGTGCCGCTTTAATCGGAAAAGCTTCCGCAAACGTATCGACGATTTCAACGCCGTTCAGGTTCAAGAGAGTCGTCACTGGTGAAGCTTCCAATGTCATTACAGTTCCGAATGTTGAATTGAGAGTTTCCGTTGGGATCAACGTTTGGCGAAGGAATCAATATGTCGACGAGTAAACGCGTTGCCCGCCCACATAAGTTTCATCGACCGCGATGTCTTTGATTTCATCGAGCGGGCAGGTCAGCAGATCAGTCTTTAAGACAACAAAGTCGGCCAACTTCCCCACCTCCAGAGACCCTTTTTCTTTTTCTTCAAATGTCAAGAACGCATTGTTGATCGTATAGAGCCGCAAGGCTTGTTCGCGCGAGATCGCCTGTTCGGCGTGCAGTGACTTGTCGGTGCGCCGTGGCTGCCGTGACAGAGCGATCCACATCCCCAAGAACGGATTGTACGGATTTACGGAGCGAAAACTGCCAATCCGCTGCATATGATCCGAACCGCCGCCGACGATGACATTATGCTCGAAGAGAGATCGATACGGCTGGAAGTAAGTCAGACGATCATCGCCGAACTGCTTCCGTAAGGTCGCTCCATCGAGCCACAGCCAGGCGGGTTGTAAATCGGCGACGACCCCCAGGTGTTGCATCTGCTGGATGGCTTCGAGGCTCATGAAATTGCAATGGGTAATGCAGGGGCGGCAGGGACGAACCGAGAACTCTTTGTTGATCTCGGTATAAGCTTGGATCAACGCGTCAACCGCGCCGTCACCGACGGAATGAGCCGTAAACTGCAGATCACGCTGCAAGGCATAGCGGGCCATATGGACCAACTCGTCCTGCGGAATGAATCGCAAGCCGCGGTATTCGGGATCGGTAATCGAATAGATCTCGCTCTTACCCCACGGCTTCTGCAGGTAGGCGCTTCCAGTCAACATGCCGCCATCCAGGAAGACCTTGATCCCTCGCAGCCACAGTCGATTGTCGTACTGATGCAGCGGATGATCTGCCGCTTTTTGAATTCCTGTTTCGATTTCATTCCGGCTTCCGCTGCCATTGACCCCATATGACAAGAACACGCGACACGAGAGTTCGTCACGATCTTTAAGCTGTGAGTAAGCCGTCACAGCGTCATCATTCGCGGCACGATCCGCGACGCTGGTTAGGCCAACGGAATTGTAGTCGCTGAACAACTGTTTGAGTCGTTGCAGGCGATCGTCAAGTGATGCTGACTTTGCATTCGACTTGGCTTTGACGAACCGCAACGCATTCCTCAGCACTCCGGTTAACTCGCCGGTCACAGGATCTTTTTCAATCTGCCCCGCTTTACCGTCGGTGATCTGAAAATCCTTGGTGATGCCGCTGAGTTCCAAAGCGAGTGAATTACAGACGCAGTCGGGATTCGTGCTGAACATCACGGGGTTTTTTGGAGCCACCGCGTCCAATTCTTTTCGCGTAGGGTAGCGCTGGTCTCGCAATCGAGTGATGAACACCTGCCGGACCACGATCCATTCGCCATCGTTCAACAATTCGGCCCGGGCGGCAACGTATTTCAGCACGTCGGCAACCGTGTCCATCTCGGGAATCGGGTGGTCGTATTCATAGAGAGACGCCCCCGTCGCATGGACATGCGAATCGCAGAGACCTGGGATCACGGTCCGCCCCTGCAAATCGACAAGCTTCGTTTCCGGCCCAGCCAGTTTCGTGACATCTTCGTGTCTGCCGACCGCGACAATCCGTTCACCGTGTAGGGCCATCGCTTCGGCGATGGTGAATTTCCCATCCACGGTCACGATTTTGCCATGATGGACAATCAGATCGGGAGGTTGAGCAGGCGCACAGGTTGATTGCCCGACGATGGCGCAGAGCATTGCCAGAGTTTGCAGCGTGCCTCGCATCATGCTCTCCGAGTGATATGGGATGCCACCGAGGGACATTGGACGCACTCTTTGAATCGATCTCAAGGGAAGCCATGCGAGACGAAGTGAATTCGCCTTGCTAAGATGGCGGCATGAGCGACGAAGCAATCTCATGCCGTGACTGCGATTCCACTGCGACCAAGCAAGCTTGCCCGCAATGTGACACCTCTTTCGTATGCGATCTCGCTCAAGGCAAGGACCACTGCTGGTGTATGAAGCTGCCTGCCGTGATGCCGGTCTGCTCCGGCGCCAAATGTCTGTGCGAGAATTGTCTTCGAACTGCGATCGAAGATCAGGCGACGCTGCAACCGGCGTCTCGTGAACAAGGATCAGTCCGGTAGGGTGCGTGCAGTCTTCGGAACGCACCATCATCTC
>DASYEA010000622.1:0-4496 GCA_036499265.1 Schlesneria sp.
GCAACAGGGCTTCAAAAACCTGGCCGCGCGCAAACGCGGTCCGTTACGAGAACAGTTGCAGCAGATCTCGAAACGTTGCGGACGCATGGCTCAAGCAATTGAGTTTCGTTTCCTGTTCGACCCCAAAAGGAAACTCTTTCATATCGGCATGAATTTCGAAACGCAAAAGCTGGATGCCGCTCACTACGATTTGCTCGCATCAGAGGCGCGGCTGGCGAGCTACGTCGCGATTGCGAAGGGGAACGTCGATCACCACCATTGGTTCCAGTTGGGCCGTCGCATGACCAAAGTCGGCGATCAGCCCTGCCTGCGATCGTGGAGTGGGAGCATGTTCGAATACCTG
This sequence comes from Schlesneria sp., assembly GCA_036499265.1. Lineage (GTDB taxonomy): Bacteria > Planctomycetota > Planctomycetia > Planctomycetales > Planctomycetaceae > Schlesneria. Next base: position 344 of record DASYEA010000622.1, read on the forward strand.
ATGCCGACGTTGTTCATCCCGACGATCGAGAACTCGATGTTAAACGGAACCTGCCGCGCTGCAGTGAAACGCCAGATCGAATACGGCCGCGAGCACGGTGTTCCGTGGGGGATTTCGGAATCATCGTTTGCCGAATTCAACGACAGCGGCGACTTCGGCTATCAGGCGTTTGGGATTCCGTCATTGGGCGCTCAAGCGGGACTCGATCACGACTTGGTGGTTGCCCCCTACGCATCCGCTCTTGCGTTGGGAATCGATGCAAGCGAAGCGGCCAAGAACCTTCAAGAACTAGCCGAGATAGGAGCTTTGGGCCGATGGGGTTTTGTCGACGCCGTCGATTACACTCCGCGGCGACAACGCGACGGACAAAAATTCAGTGTCGTCCCGTGTTACATGGCACATCATCAGGGGATGACGATGGCGGCCCTGGCCAACTGTTTGCGTGACAATTGCATGGTTCAGCGCTTCCGATCTCACCCCGCTGTGCATGCCGTGGAACTGATCTTGGAAGAACGCATTCCAGACGAAATCCCCGCCGAACCCGTCATGGCCGAGACTCCAGTAGACGAACCTGTCGCTGCTCCCACCGAGACTGCGCCAGTTGAAAGCAACAGCAACCAAACACAGGAACCTCTCGCCCCGGCACTCAGTCCCGAGACGATGCCAGCGATGGCCGATAGTCTGGCGGTGCGTTCGGCGATCTCGTCCGACGACGTTCTGCGTGGTTCTGCTGAATAATTCGATTGATAGGGCTATGTCATGAACAGCACCACAGCGGAAGCCCCAGAGTCGTTCTGGAGCGAATTGGTCGTGATCTGCCGCCGCATGGGGCAGGTCTGGAATTTGTTGCCAAACGGTCAGCGATGGCCGTTGGTGGCAGCGGTGCTGCTAATGTTCGTCGGCGGGGCTTCCAACACCATCATTCCCGTCTTGATGGGCCGGATGGTCAATGTCGTAAAAGATGCCTCGCCAAATGGGAGTGCGGCTGCGGCCACCGATCTTAGTCATATTGCGACCATGACGGGTTGGTATCTCGGCTTGATCGGACTGGCTTACGTCCTGCGTGAAGCATTGCAGATTGGACGCCGCTATTTAGTCGAACAGACCTGCACCAGGTTGCAGCAACATCTGTTCATTGATGTTGTCTCGCATCTGCTGATGGCAGATCTGGCGACGACATCGCAAGACAAGGTGGGGGCCATCCACGGCCGGATGCAGCGCAGCGTCGGCGGTAGCGTTCGCTTCCTGCGAGTTGGCTTTCTCGACTTTCTGCCCGCCATCTTCAGCGGCGGCCTCGCCCTGGCAACGGTGACTGCACAACAACCATGGCTCGGACTGGCGATGGCCGGGATCATTCCCATCTCGCTATTCATTACGATTCGGCAGTTGGCCTCCCAGAAAGGCGTGAGACTGGAACTGTTCCGCTGCCAGGAAGACATGGACGGCACTGTTGTCGAGCAACTCAGTGGCATCGACGACATTCGCGCCGCCAACACTCACGAACGCGAGATCCGACGAGTCACCAAAGCTGCGGAAACCTTGCGGAGCAAGGAAATTCATCATCATTTCGTGATGTCGTTGTTCGGGTCGAGCAAGGCGATCAGCGAAGGGGTGTTTCATATTCTCGTGCTCGGGTTGTCTGTCTATCTGGCGGCAATGGGTCGAATCAGTTTTGGCGATATTTTGACGTATTCCATGCTGTTCCTCAGCGTGATGGCGCCCGTCAACGAAGTGCATCGCGTCATCGACGAGGGTCATGAAAGCAGCCTGCTGGTCGGCGAATTGATGAAAATGATGGCCGAACTTCCCGATCGCTCGTATTTGACGAAAGATGCTCGGACTCCAGAACTCACTGCGGAAGATGCCATCCGGATTGAAGATCTTCGAGTCAACTATCTGCGATCGGACGGCAGCTTTAAGACGGCGCTCGATGGGCTGACGCTCTCGATCAAACGAGGTGAAACGATCGGCATTGCGGGCCGTTCCGGTTGCGGCAAGACGACATTGCTGCGTGCCCTGTTGAGGCTGATCCATGCCGATGAAGGCAACGTCCTGCTGGGCGATGTCCCGCTGGATTCCGTCTCTCGCGCTGACATCGCAAAGCTGATCGGCTACGTCGGTCAATCGCCGTTCGTGTTCTCGGGCACCATCGCCGAAAACATTGCCTATGAATGTCCAGAAGCCAGCGAACAGGACATTCGCCGCGCGGCCGAACGGGCTTGCTTATCCGAAGAGATTGAGCAAATGGCCGGTGGCTATCAAGCCCTGGTTGCGGAACGAGGCCACAACCTTTCCGGCGGGCAGAAGCAACGCTTAGCACTCGCTCGAATTTTCTTGAAGAACCCGCCGATTCTGATTTTCGATGAAGCAACCTCCGCTCTCGATACGATCAGCGAACGAGCGATCACGGAAGCACTGATCGAACTTCAGGCCGACCGCACAATGATCCTGGTTGCACACCGCCTTTCGACGCTGTTGACGACAGATCGCATTCTGCTCATCGATGAAGGTGCCGTTGCTGAATCGGGGACCTACGACGAGCTTGTCGCGCAAGGCGGGCTATTTGCCAACCTGGTCGAGAGCGCTGAATCCGGCAATCATTCACCAAGCCCGGTGGCGGTGCGCTGATTCTTAGTCGTCTGTAAAGCCACGTTGCGTCAGTAGACCAGCTTTGCCTACCGCACCGCCGTCTCGGTGACTTCTTGTTCGGCCACTTCAAACTCAATATGGGGCCCGATGCAGATCCACAACCGTGGATTGGTCGGCTCGTTGTCAATCTCGGCATCGGCGTTCTTAAACGCTTTAAGTGCGTAGGTCGTCTTGCCGAATTCGTGAACCTCCGTCGCCTGCTTGATCGCGGCGGCGACATCGACGCAGGCGGCGTCCGAAACCCACTTCGTCCCGTCATCGCCCAGTTGCAGTGTCTGGCAGATGATCTTGAGTTCTCGTTCGCGGGCTTCTTTCTGTTTCGCGGTTAAACCGGCGGGACGGTGTAGCCTCAACGTGGCTCGCTCGATTCCCGTCCGGGTTCCCGTCAACTGCAGCACCAACTTCGCCGCCCGACTCTCGTACTGAGTCAACACACCATCTTGATCGACGACATATGTGAACCGGGCTCCTCCCAGTAGCTTTTGCAGTCGGTCTTCCATCGATCGACGGCCATAGTCGTACGTATGGCCCTTACGGATCAATCGAGACTGGTGGGTGGGGAGCTGAAATCCGACAACATTGGAAGGGCCAGTCGAGGAATGTCGAGAAGAACACCCCCAGCCACAGATCAGCAGGCACGCGAAAAGCATCCAAATTCGCGTCACAATGTTGCCTTGGAAATGAAGAAATGGAAATGGGCACGGAATAGAACCGGCCATCCCTCGGTATTCAGGCTCAAACCGAGGTCTACGCAGGCTTCCGTACCTATTCGTCACCACAAACACGATTACCGTTGGGGAGACAATACACTCCGGCAGCGATTGCCGGTCCCATCCAATGGGATCTAGCTGTAGATAATCACTAGATCGGCGCAAACAGGCTTGAACCTGTAGGACTTTACTTCTGCCGCACCTGAACGGATTTGTTGTTCAGGTCGATTTGGGGCAGGCTGAAGAGCGGGAGCGACTCCAAGAATCACCGCCAGATACCTGATTGATGGCGGTGGTAGTTAAAGTGGCCAGGGCCGGGATCGAACCGGCGACACCAGGATTTTCAGTGCCCACGGCGCTACCTGGCCGTCTACCTGGGTTGTGGCTGTGTGGGTTGTTCGGATCGCACGGAAAACCGCCCAAGAAAAAGAAAGAAAGGCAGTTCGACCCCGATGCTGCACAGCACGGAGGCTTCCGTGCGAGGTCGCCAGGAAGGACCCGTCACATTTTTTAGATAATCTTGAACAAGCGTATTGACGCGCAACCAAGATGCCGATACTATCTCCTGTGTCAGGCAACCAACCAACACAAGGAAACGGATCATGTGGCAAGTCAAACTCACACGCGGAAACCTGGAAATGTCCTACCAGTACGAGACCCAAGAGAAGGCCGAGGATTATGCTAAGGTTCACCGATCGACAGGCTACTACGAAGTGACGGTCAGCAAGATCTGAGGGATGACAAGCCGGCGAGCCCTGCGGGGCTCACCGGCCTTTGATCTTCGGAGTTGATGC
>DASYEA010000623.1:0-2510 GCA_036499265.1 Schlesneria sp.
TCGCGGGAAAAGGATCGAGGCTGCGCACGCAATCTCGCCCACGAATTCAGGTCGGAAGATAGCAGATGCGGCCAGACCGAGCGACTGTAACCGCTCTGGAACCGCTATTTTGGTCCGCCACGCTCGGTTGCGGGCGTTTCGTCACCAATGATGATTTTGCCACCGTCGTACAAACGCAACTCGACCGGTCCGCGCAACGATTTCGTGGCTTCAGCGAATGCACCGGGAGTTTGAACAGGGATGCGATTCACTTCGGAAACAAAGACACCGGGTTGCAGTTCCGCCGCCTGACCGGCGCTGTCGGCCGCCACTTTGGTGACAACGACCGCTCGCCGGAAGGGATCTCCCGCACGATGGTATTTGTCGCGCCCGGTTGGATAGTCCACAGAAATTCCTCGCCAGGAGGCATACCGCGGCGTCGTTTCAATGATCCCTTCGTCGTTCAAAACAGGCCATTTCCCCAAAATGACAGGGACCACAAACCGGCCGCGACCATGCCGCCAGACGGCGACGTTAACTTCGGATTCGGGAGGATAAAGACCCACAATGCGCATCAGATCGATTTCAGAATAGATCGGAGTCTCGTTAACACTCAAGATAATATCGCCCCGGGTGATTCTCGCCCGTTGCGCAGGCGAGTCGGTTGTCAGGTCATTCACCCTCGCTGCAGACGCCTGCTTTAGTCCAGTCTCAAGCGCTCGAAACTGGCCCGCCGTCACGGTGGCCGGCTGAACTCCCAAGACGCCATACTCAATTTCATGACCAGCGATCAAATCTTTGACGATCCGGCGAGTCAAATCATCCATCGGGATGGCGAATCCAGTCGATTTTTCATAGCCCTCGATCGCCGCGAGAGAAGTCGTCAGTCCGACCAATTCTCCCTTCAGATTCAGCAAAGGACCGCCGCTGGTCCCCAAGTTCAGTCGACCATCGATCTGAATGAGGTTTCCCAGTCGATACATCATCGACTTCGATGTTCTGTCGTCAGTCCACGGCAACGGTCGTCTGGCTAAGTTGGAAACCATTCCCCAACTAACACTCGCCGATCCGTCATGCGCAATCGCGTAAGGATTGCCCAGCATGACTACAAACTGCCCCTTACGGATCGGCGACGTCGTGGAAAAGTCCAGTGGTTTCAAGTCTGCGGCATCGATTCTGGATGCGTCCAGATCCAGATGGAGAATCGCCAAATCGCTGCGTGGGTCTGCGGCTACGATTGATGCGGCACAGGACCGGCGATCACCGAATCGAACAAATAGGGACGACTGATCGTCTGCTGTCAGAGCAGGGAAGATCGGCCCCCCTTCGACAACGTGATAGTTCGTCAGGATCACGCGATCAGTGGATCGAGTCCCCGCTATGATGATTCCAGCTCCGAACGAATTGGGCTGGAAATCAGGGTGCTCTGGATCCGCCGGTGCCGTGTCTTGAAACAATCGTTGGTCGATCAGCGGATTAAGACCAATGATTCGCCCCTCCTGTGGAGGAGGGGTAATCTTCGCAATACTGACCACTGAGGGTTCAGCCTGCTCGATCAGTTTTACGAGCGTGCTTTCCAATGCAGTCGCCGGATCCTGCGCGTAGCCCCCCCTACCGCTCCCCACGACAAACGCCATCAACACGAGTAGCCTGGCGGCAGGTCTAGTGAGGCGTTCAGCAATCGGACGTTGGCATGACATTTAACGGTACAATCCCGTCGTTCGTTGGATGTGAGTTTTGAGACTCCACACGAACTGGCATTCTACCGATCCGAAGTCGCGATCACAGGGGAAATCCGATGCGTCTTCAAGAATCCGCATCGCTGGGCTCCGCCGCCCTAGACCTCATCGCCGGCAAATGTCCAAGGATCAAGCGAGGTGGGATAGCTGAGCAATTCTTCCGGCTTGAAATAGATGCCGATTTCGCGAGTCGCGGCGTCAGGACCGTCGCTTCCATGAACAAGGTTCATTTGGCGGCTCATCCCGAAGTCGCCACGAATGGTTCCCAGAGCGGACTCACGTCCATTTGTAGAACCTAGCATCGCGCGAACGACTGAGACGGCGCTCGGCCCTTCCAGCACCAGTGCCACTACCGGACCCGACGTAATGAATTCTTCGAGTTGTGGATAAAACTTCTTCGCCACATGCTCAGCATAGTGCTGCTTGGACAGCTCTGGCGTCACCTGCAGCATTTTCATCCCGGCAATCTTCAGCCCCTTCGCTTCGAAGCGGGTCAGAATTTCACCGCACAGTCGACGAGCGACGGTATCGGGCTTCAATAGAACAAACGTGCGTTCGAGAGCCATTCTGAGGCTGTTCCTTCAGTGCAAAATGATGTTTTTTGTCGAATCGAGTGAGATATTAGTTGGTTTCGCCTAGGCCTGCAGCATCAGTTGGCGGAACTGCTGGAATAGATAACTGCTATCGTGCGGGCCTGCCGATGCTTCGGGATGGTATTGGACGCAGAACGCAGGCAGTTCTTTGTGACGCAAACCTTCGACGGTCTGGTCATTCAAATTGATATGAGTGACA
>DASYEA010000624.1:0-3824 GCA_036499265.1 Schlesneria sp.
ACCGCTATCGCCTGGTGAAAGTCTTTCCCTACTACGGCCTGTCTGGCTGGAACTGGATGCTCTATCGCCGGGTGACTGACGAGCCTTGATCCAAATGCCATCAACTGGAGGGAAGGCGTTTTCTGACCGATTTTGAAGAGGCCAATGTCGGACGAACGTCGCCGCAGCCTGTCGTGTACCGCCATTCCACTGCGTTCACCGACGAGATGGGCACCTTGCGAACGGACATTGCGAACGCTGGCAGCATGCGCCACGAATCGTGAGTGTTCCTCTATATTGGTTGCGGTCAACTTCATATCGCGTAGCATGTCTTGACGGTTATCCTGCTCTTCTCAATCACATCACAGTCCAATCACGGGTGAAGAATTATGAAGCTCATTCCGTTCGCGATGATACTCGTCATAGCGTTTCCGGCTTTTGCGGAATGGACACCCCCCGAAAACCCGGATCCTCACGCGATCCTTCAAGAAGCGAAGGCTGATGCCAGAGCGAAGCGCTATGAGGACGCGCTCGCAAAGCATGTTTGGTTTCATCAAAACGCACTCACTTTCCAGCCGGCACTTTACGGCGTCCGTCTCTCGTTTGCCCTGGAATACTGGATGGATCTCGGCAAGTCGTATCCACCCGCAATCGTGAAACTGAAGAGCATCCGTGATGATGCGCGACGCAAGGTTCTGGACGCCAACTTAAAAAGCGTCAATGAGCCCTTTCACGATTTTGTGTCGATCAATCGTGCACTCGATGAAGAACCAAAGAGCAAAGAGTTGTTCGTGCAACTCGATCAGGACAAGCCTGCTCTCGCGAAAGAAGTCTTCGATCTGGCGCGGCCATCACTGATTAATGCCAAGGCATACCAGCTTTGTGGAAAATACCTCGAACCAAGATCCATTTTCGACAAAAGCAAGGAGCAGTTCAACTACTATCAACAGCCAGCAGAAGACGCAAAAGTCGGTGATCGGCAACGGCAGTTCGGGGAAAGCAAGTTTACAAATGAAGTCACAACTCTAGTGGCCTTGTTGATCTTGAACGACCGTAAAGTCGAAGCGCAACGGTTTGCAGACGAAGCCAAAAAAGAATGGAATAATGCCGCATTTCATATGGCACTCGATCAGGCTCTTAAGGGGATCGTGCCAAAGCCGTGGCCCTGATTTCCGAGTCATGCGAAGAGCATGTCGCCTGGTTGTGGCCAATGATTGCTCGCGCAGCCGCGTCAACTACGCATCTCGAAAGCAGCGGCGACGAGTGGCTTACCGTAAAACGGCCACAGAAGAACCCAGCGTCTTGATTAGCGATTGTTGATGTGATATTACGATCTCTTCGAACGTCTTGTGCTCGCATCTCTCTGCTTCGAACTCTCGATAGGAGATTGGCATGTCGTTTCACATCAGGTCACGTCGTGGGTTCACGCTGATCGAACTTCTCGTCGTGATTGCGATCATTGCAGTTCTGATCGCTCTCTTATTACCCGCAGTGCAACAGGCACGCGAGGCGGCACGACGAACGCAATGTAAGAACAATCTAAAGCAACTTGGATTGGCTCTGCATAACTACCACGACACGCACAACGTTTTCCCGTACGCACAAACACCGTGTTGTGCCGGAGGCCACACCTGGGTGGAGATGATCCTGCCGTACGTCGACAACACTCCTATGTACAATCAGATCAATTTCAACGTCGACATCACGAACGGAACGTCCACCACTGGCAATCGAGGTTTGATCGACTCGAAACCGTTCGGATTTCTGGCCTGCCCGAGCAACCCTTACAGCACCAAGCTGCAGACGAAGCTTGCGGAAAACTTCTGGCTGGTCGATTTTCCCACGCAGGGTTTGGGTTACGTTCCTAGCGCCGGCTCGATCCTGCCAGACAGTCGGACACCAGATTGCCCGAGCGGACTGACTTACTGCATCTCCGAAGCAGCAATCACATGGGACTCACCATGGACCAAAGGGGGCGGCCCTGGGATGTTCAATCGCGGACCGTCTGTTTCGCGCATTCGTGATGTGGTCGATGGGACCTCGAATGTCTACCTGCTTGGCGAACGTAAGGCCGAGGAGTGCCGCTTCGGCGGAGCCTTCAACGCGAACTTCTCGATCGCTTACATTGGCCAGAAGCCGAACAGTCCAACTCGCAGCACCGACACCTTCGACTGGCCCCGCAACTGCGGCTTTGCCAGCCATCACGTTGGAGGGTTGCACATGCTGATGGCTGACGGCAGCACGCAGTTTGTCAGCACCAATATCGACTTCCGCCTGTGGAGTCTCATGGGTGATAAGTCAGACGGTAATGTCGCGTCGCTCCAATAAGCCTGCGATCAAGATTCAGCGCAATCACTTCTTCGCTCGAACGGTAAGCCACTGTTACGAAGGGATCTCTCTCGCATGCTGCTCGCCAGCCGAATCACCCTGATCGCATCGCTCCCACTTCTGACCATCGTGGCAGGCTGCAGTCAGTCGAAAGGCCCCGAACTGACTCGAATCACCGGATTGGTTACGTTTGAGGGAAAACCGGTCGGCCCCGGGACCGTCGGATTCGTGCCGACCGATCCGCAGGGAAGCCCTGCATCGGGCACGATCGAAAAAAATGGCAAATTCAAGATGAGCGTCTTTAATCCGGGGGACGGTGCCCTTCCCGGCTCTTACAAAGTTGCCGTCACCGTCGTCAAAGAACCGGCTCATGGCGATGACAAAGGAAATTTGTTTCCACCCACCTTTTTGAGCCCCGAACGATACATGAATCCCGACACATCGGGATTCACGATCACGGTTGAGAAACGCAAGCCGCAAGACGTGAAATTCGAATTGAAGCCCTGAAGCTACCAGTTCAGCTTGGCTGGAAAATACTCAGCGATCAGGTCTTCGTAGTAGGGACGAAGTTCCTTCACGTTGGGCGGCGAATGACTCTTGGTGTAGAGGTCATATGGATTGAACGCCTTCACCCAGCTCAGCATCACTCGGTCGCGGTCGTTCGTCAGGTACCCGTACTCGTGTTCGTGATGCCACGCATAGAACGAATGGTAGCGCAGCATGTACAGCGCCGAATCGGGCAGATAATCCTTCACGACGTGATAGATGTATTCGTCGTGACCCCACGATAGTTGCACCTGATCCAATCCGCAGCCTGCTTCATAAACACCCAGCCGTGACTGGTAGCGCGGGTCGTCCTGGTCTGGATTGTCGGCAAAGAACTGCGGGAAGACGTTTTTCCCCGAATATTGGCAACCCGTTGGGAAGGTGTCTCCGACCACAGCCCATTGAGGCTCGCCCCATAGGCACAAGATTTTGCCGAGGTCGTGGATGAATCCTGCCAGGATGAACCAGCGCGGCTGGCCGTCGGCACGAATGTGCTCGGATGTCTGCAGCAGGTGCTGAAGTTGTGACAGGTCAGTGTCAGGATCGCTCTCATCAACCAGCGTATTCAGATACTCGGCCGCTTCCCAGATTCCCATCTGACGACGGTCTAATGTCGAATACTGCTGACGCTTCGCTCGAGCAAACTCATACGTCTGATAGCGATGATTCAATTGATAGAACTCGCGGACGCCTGGTCGAGCGTCCGCTTCGTAGTTTCGAAACTGATCCTGTTTCTTGCCAGGATCTGTGGCTTGAAACGAGGTTGTGCCTGGTGATGTGACTTCCGGATAGCGATCCCGCAAGAAGTCGTCCCATTCTTCCAGGTTTCGAAACGGATTCGGGCTTTCGTGATCGTCGATTGGTTTCATGAACTGCATCCGTTGATGAACCGAAATCTTCGAGCGTGCGGAACCGCTGCCGATCCATTCCCGTTACATTTGATGCCGTGATAGTATCGTGTTGCGCGAGTT
>DASYEA010000625.1:0-3996 GCA_036499265.1 Schlesneria sp.
AAAAGCCAAAGACAAGTCCAGGCGCGATCGCAATCTGATTGTCAGCGATGTGGAGATCATCGGGCCGTTGGATCTGGAACCCGCCGAACTCCCGGCATCGCATCGGCAACTTGTGGCGGTCATCCCTGGCAGCGAAAAGACTGTCGCACAGGCCGCGCGAGAAAATTTGCAGCCATTTGTTCGTCGCGCATTTCGCCGCCCTGTGACCGAGGCCGAAGTCGAACGATACGTCGGCTTCGTCGAGCAAGCCGTCAAAAATGGAGAACCATTTCCGTTTGGAATGCGGGTGGCCGTCACGGCCGTGTTGGTGTCGCCCCATTTTCTTTATCGCATCGAGACCGACAAGAAGCCGGATGATCCCCAAGACAAGCATGCCCTCAACGACTACGAACTCGCCTCGCGATTGTCCTACTTCCTCTGGAGCAGTATGCCTGACGAGCAACTCCTTGCGCAGGCGGCTCAGGGTGATCTGCACCACGATGCCGTCCTGGATGATCAAGTGCGTCGGATGCTTAAGGATCCCAAGTCGCAGGCATTGGTTGACAACTTCGCCGAACAGTGGCTGCAACTTCGCATCTTGAACGAGGTCACTCCAGATCCCGAAAAGTTTCCCGAGTTTGGCCCGGACCTTCGCGAAGACATGAAACAAGAGACGCGTCGCTTCTTCGAGGCGATCATGCGAGAAGACCGCTCGATCCTTGATTTCCTCGATGGCGAATACAGTTACGTGAACGAACGTCTGGCCCGTCATTACGGATTGCCAGATGTGAAAGGGGACTTCCAGCGAGTCAGCCTGAACGGAAAAAATCGAGCCGGACTGCTCACCCAAGCCAGTATTCTGACGCTAACTTCCAATCCCGACCGCACGTCGCCGGTCAAACGTGGGAAATGGGTCATGGAAGTGATCTTGGATAAGCCACCACCTCCACCGCCGCCGAATGTTCCCGAATTGGCCGAGACTGCGAAAGCGTCCCCGGACACCACATTACGTCAGCAACTGGAGTTACACCGCCAGAACCCGAGCTGCAATTCGTGCCATAAGGTGATGGATCAACTGGGTTTCGGGATCGAAAATTTCGATGCCATTGGTCGGTGGCGTGATCTCGACAATGGCAAACCGTTGGATACGACTGGAGAGCTTCCCGGCGGGAATCGCTTCCATGGCCCCTTGGAATTGGCACATGTCCTACGCGGGAAAGAATGCGAATTCGGTGAATGTCTGTCAGAAAAGATGCTGACTTATGCTTTGGGGCGCGGTTTAGAGTTCTATGATCGCTGTGCGACGGATAAGATTGTGAAAACTTTGAAGGAACAGAAGTTCCGATTTTCAGTGCTTGTCGCCGAAATCGCGAAGAGCGATCCGTTTCGGATGCGACGTGGAGAAGAATCCAAGTAGAAGCTTGTCGGACGGGCCGTCCCCCTCCTTGTGCGAGATGTTCCGGATTCGGGTACTGATTTTTGCCAACGCAACGTGCCTCGGCGTGCGTGGGAGATAGGGCGGCAACAGGCTGGCCCGACCGAGGTTCGATGTGAAGTCAGAGGCAAGTGCCTCGTTTGAAGGGCGGATCTGCCGCCAAGTGCGAAGGAAACATTGTGAACGATCAAGAATTGCCGGAAGACGGCACCCATCTGGACCCGGCCGCTCAGATGCATGTCGCCGACATCGAAACTGATGAGGACCTCGAAGAGAACCTCGACGAAGAGTTCAGCGATGAAGAACTCGCGGAAGTTGACGCCGACGAATTCGAAGACGACGAAGAACTCGAAGCCGCCCGGTCCATGATCGACGAACTGTTCGACCAAGATGACCTCGGCGAAGTCATGAGCGAACTGGACGTGCTGACGCTGGAAGATGCCGCTGCGTATCTAAAGGTCGAATACGGCCAGATTCGCCGCCTCGTCAAAGAGCAGGGATTGCCAGGTCGCAAGATCGGTGAAGATTGGCGCTTCTTGCGTGGTGCCATCGCCGATTGGCTCAGCGAACCAACCGGGACCGCCGCAACTCCAGCCCCTGCGCCAGTGCAGGAACGGCGCGAAGAATTTACCGCTCGCCCACCCCTGAAAGAGCGATTCGCCCAAGGGAATGATCAGGCTCGCCCTCCGCGATTCCCACAGCAGGGTGGATCACGTTATCCACAGCAGGGTCAGGGAAACAACCGGTACCCTCAACAAGGCGGACAACAAGAAAATCGTCCACCACGCCGCAATGAAGGTGGCTACCAGGGCGGCGGTCACAATCAGGGCAGCAACCAAGGTGGCGGTGACAACCAGGGTGGCAATCAGTTTCAAGGTGGGAACCAGGGCGGCAATCGCAATCAGGAAGGCTATCCGCCACCGCGCCGACCTGCCTATGGCAACAACCAGGGACAGCAGTTCCCTCAAGGTGAATACCGACCTCCACGACGCGGCAACTTTGAAAACCAAGGCGGCGCTGGGGGAGGCGGGGGACAATTCTCAGGCGGCCAGTTTTCCGGCGCCAAGAAGTTCGACGGTCCTAAGAAGCCAAAACGGAAGGCATTGAACGAACAACGATTCAAACGACTGGATCGTCGTAAATTCGATGGCGAAGAGGGTGGAGCTGCACCACAAGATTCGCAAGATTGAAAATGTCGATATGATGGAAGCCAGCCGTGAGCGGATCGTTTGATACGCTCACGGCAGTTTCCGACCCGTGTTTGCGGCCAACTTTGCAAAGGTTCGTCATGAGCAGGCATCCCAAACTGGAACGACGCACGTTTGTCAAAGGATTGGGAGCCGTGCTGGGGTTGCCGCTTCTGGAAGCGATGATCCCCGGAACTGGATATGCCGCGGGTTCGATCAGCGCGCCGAAACGAATGGCCTTCGTCTTCGTTCCCAACGGCGTCATCGTTCCCGATTGGGATCCGAAAGGTGAAGGCTCAAGTTGGGAACTTTCACCAACGCTTGAATCCCTGGCCAAGGTCAAAGACAAAGTCTGCGTTGTCAAAGGCTTGGCTCAAGACAACGCGCGAGCCAAAGGTGATGGCCCGGGAGATCACGCCCGATCGTCTGCGGCATTCCTCACTGGAGCTCACCCCGTCAAAACCGGTGGCGTCGACATCAAGGTCGGTCAGTCGGTCGATCAGGTCGCTGCCGAAAAGATCGGCACACAGACTCGACTGCCATCGATCGAACTCGGCACCGAAGGGGGCCGCAACGCTGGCCAGTGCGACTCGGGTTATAGCTGCGCTTACTCCAACAACATCTCGTGGAAAACTGCTTCCACACCGATGTCCAAAGAGATCAATCCGAAGCTCGTCTTCGAACGTCTGTTTGGATCGGCTGATGATCGCGATGCGGCTAAGGGTCTGGCGAAACGAAACGAATACCGCAAAAGCATTCTTGATCTGGTCAGCGACGACGCCTCGCGATTGAAGCAGCAACTCGGCCAGACCGATCGACGTAAGATCGACGAATACTTCTCCAGCGTCCGCGAAATCGAGCAGCGAATCGAACGCTCTCGCGAAGGCGATTCGAATCGCCAGATTCCCGATTTGAAATTGCCCAATGGCGTTCCAAAGCAATTAGACGAGCACATCACGTTGATGTTCGACCTGATGACGCTGGCGTTCCAGACGGATACGACTCGCGTGGCCACGTTCATGATGGCCAACGAAGGGAGCAATCGCAGCTACCCGATGATCGGGATCAACGACGGGCATCATCACTTGTCGCATCACCAGAACAAGCAGGACTGGATCGACCAACTGAAGAAGATCGACAAGTACCTGGTCGGTCACTTCGCAAAGTTCCTCGAAAAGCTGGACGGCATCCGCGAAGGCAACGGAACGCTGCTCGATCAGTCGATGATCGTCTACGGCAGCGCGATCGCCGATGGCAACCGCCACGACCATCACGACCTGCCAATCCTGTTGGCTGGTCGCGCAGGCGGCACCATCAACGCCGGTCGTCGACTGTCGTACCCGAAGGATACGCCGCTGAACAACCTGTTCCTGTCACTGCTCGATCGCATGGATT